>CAXYKQ010000001.1:0-5317 GCA_964277835.1 uncultured Edaphocola sp.
ATTACAAATATTTTAACAGGGCTCACTGGAATAGACTCAAGCGATATAGAGCCTTTACGACCAATAGACAAAAAAGATGCCACTGATAAAGCCGCTTCTGACCCTCTGACTTTTGGCGGTTGGACTGCAGTAAAAGAAGAATGCGAAACCCGTAAACAAATTGATGAGTTTCTTTCACTAGAAGGGCAAGATTATATTGTTATTCATCTTGATACTGCAGAAGCAGAGCAGTATGGCGTTACAAGGCCAGATAAGAGTAAGCAAGATTATTGCTTGGAACTTAGGAAACGTGTAATTGCTCAGATAAATAATTGGCTAAAGGAAGACCTATCAAAAGAATTACTGTATGCTGTAGCGATTGAAGAAACAGACGCATGGGTATTGACCATTTATGACAAAAAGGATTCTATAAACGCAGCGAAGCCAAAAGAAAAACTTGGTAATATTTTAAGTAAGTCAAGAATAGATTCTACTTCTAATTATGCCAATTATCTTGTTATTAGTAAATCATTGTCAAAGTCTAAGGAAATTAAAAAAGAAAAATTTTTGGCTTATAACTGTAGTCTAAAAGCTTTCTTTGAAGAAGTAGAAACTAAAGTTTTAACTAAAAACCAGTCAGAAGTAGAGTAATCTAGTTCTCTTATCTGATATAGAGGGATACCTATTTGAAACGAAGAACTGCTTGGCTCCATCTCTAGCTACCTAATACCAATATATCAAATGTGTTGATACATACTATAGTACTATCCCCCTATAACCACATTCTATTCCTTAACTACAAAGCCAGCCATCATTTTCACTTAATTTTGCGCAGCAAACCTGCCCATTAAATTTAAACAAAATGAAAGTAGAGATCTGGAGTGATGTAGTATGCCCCTTCTGTTATATAGGCAAACGCCATTTTGAAGCTGCCCTGGCGCAGTTTCCTGGTACCAAAGACATAGAAATTAGCTGGAAAAGCTTCCAGCTGGACCCTTCGGTAACGGCGCAGGAAGCCGGCCAAACACATACAGACTACCTCGCTAAAAAAAGGGGCTGGAGCATGGAGTAAACCCGCGAAGCACTGGCCTCTGTAACCAACATGGCTGCAGCTTCCGGCCTGGACTACAAGCTGGAACATACTAAAGTAGTCAATACCTTTAATGCCCATCGCTTACTGCAATTTGCTTCGGCTAAAGGCCTCGGCGACCAGGCGGAAGAACTGTTCTTCAAAGCTTACTTCACCGAGGAAAAAGATATCGCAGATGAAGCGGTACAATTAGCAATATTTGAACAACTGGGCCTCACGGCAGCAGACCGCGAAACGGCTTTACAGGATGAGCAATACGCCAAAGACGTGCATGCCGATATCGCGGAAGCGCGGCAAATCGGCGTCAACGGGGTTCCGTTCTTCGTCTTCGACCGCAAATATGCCATCTCCGGTGCACAACCGGTAGAAGCTTTCCTGCAAACGCTGACGCAATCGCATACCGAATGGCGGGAGCAGCACCCGGAAATAAAACTGGACATCCAATCGGGCCCAAGCTGTGACATAAACGGCAATTGTGATTAAGCCTTATCTTTGATGCCTCAAGCTGTAAACGATAAATGAATCTTTTTGACCTGATCATAAACGATAAAGAACCGGTCCTGCTGGACGATGTCTTCCTCGACAAAGCAAACGAAACGGAGATCGGGCAGCTGATCAAAGAACACCGTTTTATGGTGCAACTGAGCGCCTATGGCCTGCCGGTGAATAACAAGATCCTGCTGCATGGCGCTTCGGGCTGTGGTAAAACTACGGCGGCAAAGGCCATTGCTACGGCGCTGAACAAACCGATCCTCATCCTCAACCTGGCTAATGTCATCAATGCCCGCATCGGGGAAACCTCGCAGAACATGAAGATGATCTTTGATAAAGCCGGTCGCGATAAAGCGGTGCTTTTCCTCGACGAGTTTGACCAGATCGGGAAGGCCCGCGGTAATGATGATAAAGATGTGGGGGAAATGAGAAGGCTGGTGAATACCATCATCCAGCTGATCGATTATTATCCTAATGATGCCTTATTGCTCTGCGCGACTAACCACCCGGAGATCGTAGATACTGCTTTGCTACGCCGCTTCCAGCTCAGCATCAGCTTTGAACTGCCTTCGCAGGAAATGCTCGATGCTTTTTATGATAAACTACTCGCTCCCTTCCCGGAACATTTAAGAGACATTCCCAGGCGTTATGGTTTTTCTTACGCCGAAGCGAAAGACTATGCTTTTACTTTAGTCAAATCCCTGCTCATTAAAGAACTGGAAAGTGATGGGTGATAAGTGATGGATATTATTAGTGAAAAGAGAGAAGTGAATAGTGAAAAGAGAAAAGTGAATAGTGAATAGGGATAACTATAGGTGATAAGTGATGGGTGATTCCTAATTTGTAATTTGTAATTGCTAATTCATAACTGATAATTCGTAACTGACAATTTGTAGTTCGTAATTAACTATCAACAATTAACTATCAACAATTAACCATTAACAATTAACCATCAACAATTTACCATTAACCATTAACAATTAACCATTAACAATTAACAATTAACCATTAACAATTAATCATCAACAATTTACCATTAACAATTAACCATCAACAATTTACCATTAATAATTTACCATTAACAATTAATCAAGCTTCCCCTTTGCAGTATGCGGTGTCAACTGGTCTTTCGCAGGCTTAGCCTTCGCGTAGGATTTTGAAATGATCAGCGAAGAGCTTTCTACCGAAGCCCAGCCTTTATTGCCCCTTACCAGGCCCACCCAGGTCGCCAGGCTGGCAATGATGAGGTCTACAGCGGTCTTATCCTTCCGGTTAATGGTCTTGATATCTACGATCGTTACTCTTTCCGCTATATTAGCCCAGCCCTTACTGCTGATGAGGTTTTCCAGGCTCTGGATGGCATTCGCATCGGTCGCGGCAACGGTGATGGACATCTTATCGTGCTGCACCAGGTTTTCCATATATTGAAACAGGAAAATATCGCCGATCCCGCCGAAGGGGATCAATACCTGGTGGATCTCCCCCATTTTTTTGGGCAACAGGATCCCAAAGTCTATATCCAGGCGATCGGCAACCGAAGCGATGGACTCATCAATCACATTCCAGGAGGCTACTTCTGGCTTGCGGGCGATACTGCGGTACAATTGATCCAGGTTGATGATGCGGGCGGTAAAGCCCAGTATCTTACCCAAAGCGGTACCGTCATAGATGGACGGGCTGCACTCCATCAGCAAAATATCATAATTTCCTTTATTGGTCTTCTCTACCAGTGCAGTAGCAACATCTCCTGCCGAGGCAAAGTGCGTTCTTAAATTCAGGTCCCGGCTTTGTGCGACTTTTATTGCATCCTGGAATACTTTTTTCTCGTAAGCCCGGATATCATACAGGTGCAGGTTCTCCGTTTCAGCAAAATGTGCGGCGGTATACTGCGTTTCAGCCGTGTTAAAAAGAGCCGCCCCGATCTTCATTAATTGACGACCCACTTCCGGTTCATCGAAGGCATACAGTACTGTTGATTTATCGTTCGGTGAGTGAACTTCTTCTTCTGTTTTATCCTTTTTAAAGCATCGCCCGATCAATGACAAAGCCGGACAGGTCATGAAGGTGGTCACTAAAGCCATGATCACCATCATAGCAAAGATCTGCGGACTCAACACGCCCAGATCGTACCCGATATTCAATACCACCAGCTCCATAAGTCCGCGCGTATTCATCAGCGCCCCTATCATCAGGCTGTCGCGCCAGTTCTGCCCCACTACCTTGGCCGCGACCATTGAACCCGCAAATTTCCCCACCACTGCAACGACGATGATCAGGATCGTATATTTCCAGAGTTCCCAGTCATTCAATAAACCGATCTGCGTACGCAGCCCGGTAAATACGAAAAACAAAGGCAATAGTACAATCAAAGCGACATCTTCTATCTTCTCGATGAACATACCCCGGAATTTATTGTGCTCGGGCATGATCGCACCTGCCATAAAGGCTCCGAACAGGGCATGAATACCGATCAATTCGGTGGTGACCGCAGATAATAATAAAGTCAGGAAAAAGATCGCCACATAAGGTTTGCTGACCATCCCTTTAGCCGTGATCAGCGCACCAATACGGTGCAGGAAAGGCCTTACGATCTTGATCATCAGCACCACATAGATCGCCGCAAGCGCCATAATGTATAGGGCGCTCAACATACTGCCTGCTTTGACAATGGCAATTACTGCAGCCAGCAAACACCAGGCGGTGATATCATCAGCCGCCGCACAGGTAATCACGATGGTTCCCAGGCGCGTTTTATGAATGCCCCGCTCCTGCACGATGCGCGCCAATACCGGGAAAGCGGTAATGGACATGGCGATGCCTATAAATAAAGCAAAGGAAAGAAACTGGGTACCTTCCGGAGCAAATTGTTCATATACAAAGTAAGCCAGGCCTATTCCTAAGGCGAAGGGCATGATGATACTGGCATGACTGATCACCACCGCATCATTAGCCTTATTCCGCAGCACTTTCAGGTCCAGCTCCATACCCACGATAAACATAAAGAAGATCAGGCCGATCTGGCTTAACATCTGCAGGTTGCCTAAGGACGTAATGGGAAACAATGCTTCTGAAACCTGCGGCGCTACTTGTCCTAATAGTGAAGGGCCCAGCAAAATACCGGCCAGCATTTCCCCGATTACAGCCGGTTGCCCCACCTTGGTGCATAACCAACCCATGAACCGGGCGGCGATAATGATCGTAATGATTTGCACCAGCAAAAGCCCCAGTGGGTGATGTAAATTGTCCTGCACACTACTGATGAAAGTATGCCATTGACTGGCATCACCATTTGGCTTCAGGATTTCTTTACCGGCCTCAAGCCCGGCGCCCTTGCTCAGGCTCCAGTAGATCAACAGGGAAAAAAGCCCGATGGTGAGTACATAAAATAGATTACGAACACGTTTCATTCAAGTGTTTTTAACAGTGTTCCGAAACAAAATGATCTGCCCGGAAAAAAATCAACCAGCGAATTTAAGATTTTTTTAAAAGAATATATTGCGGGCGTATATGAGGGAAACATTAAAAGTGTACTCTTAACAATAAAAAATTATGGGCTAAAGATATACCCACCAGTGTACCTGGCCGGAGAACGCAAATAATTAAGCGTCCTGCTTTTTGAATACTAGATTAATTTACTGAACTTTGCAGCTTAATTTTTTATTATTCAAAACAGCAAGGCTTTATGTCCAACAAGAAAATTCAATCTGCATTAATTTCAGTATTCTACAAAGATGGCCTGGCCCCGCTCGTGGAAAC
>CAXYKQ010000002.1:0-8502 GCA_964277835.1 uncultured Edaphocola sp.
GGTATTTAAACAGCAGCAGTAATAAAGAAAGCATATTACGTTTTAATAATGATTTATCTTTACACTGCGTAAACGTATTTGTGTCCATGAACTTTTTGCACTACCCACCTCGTTCTGAAGTTTTAAAGCAGTTTATTGATTTCTTCTATTTTTTAGAAGCTGATTATGAAACGCCGGTCCAGTTTTATGCTTTCCCGCATTATCATAAGCCGCTTAATATTCACCGGGGTTTCGAGCATGAGATAGAGCCGCATACCATCAGTGTAAAGGGGACGCGGGAAGTAAAACCGCAAATGCTTTTACAGGGTGTTTACACGGAACCGATACTGGTGGGCTTCAGCGGCAGCATCTCAAAACTGACCATTATTTTTAAAGACGGTGCATTAAACAATTTTACCACTGATGATTTTGCAGTACTCGCGGGTAATCATACCCAGGTATTTGACGCCTGGAAAAACGCCCCGGGCTACGATGCTTTTATACGTGCGTTTTTCAGGGAAAGAAATCACGAGTTGCGACTGGCGCTGCTGGAAGCATTTCTGTTGTCTGTATTGAACGTAAGAGCAGACTGGTCCTTATACCAACGCGCCAGTGCCTTGCTGAAAGAGGTAGATTGCCGGCTGAAAATCTCCGATATCGCCGGTCAATTATTTATTTCCGAAAGGAGTCTGTACCGGCTGGTGTTCAAATACAACGGGCTTTCGCCGAATAATTTCAGGAAAATAGCCCAGTTCCGGTATTCATTAGAGACCAAACTGGTTGCCGAAAATTTTAAGAGCCTGACAGACCTTGCTTATAACAGTAATTATTATGATGCATCCTATTTCAATAAGATTTACCGCTCGCTGACCTTGAAGTCGCCCAAAGCATTTTTTCAGAACGTAGCAACTTATTGCAATAAGAAAATGATTTTGGAAAGGCGATAAAATCTGTCTGAATCCTACCATTTTTTGAACGGTAGCTCTTTTAGCTTTGTAGCCAAATCAGCTATGTTATGAAAAAGTATTTGATGCTTATCGCTGCGGCCTGCCTGGTTAAAGGTGCACTGGCACAGCAAACGGGGAGTTTTAACAGCTCCATTACTTTTAACGGCAGCGCTCGGACGCTGGCGAATTTTGTGCCGGTCACTTATACTGCAGCACAACCTCATAAATTGGTTATCGCCTTACACGGAATGGGCGATGCCGCTGCCAACTACAGGAACGCCTTAGTGAACTCGTTGTCATTCGCGGCAGCTTTCCCTAATACGATTCTTGTCTGCCCCGACGGCGGCTCTGACCAGGGGCGTGATTTTTATCAGCCGGCAGGCGATGAACTGATCATCGAAGAGGCCATTAATTATGCCCGTGCCAATTACAATATCGATACAAACGAGATTATCCTTCAGGGCTTTTCTCTAGGTGGGAGAAGCGCACTGAAATATGGCCTGGAGCATACTTCAAGGTTTAAGGCCTTATTGCTCAATACACCGGCGATACAAGGTGTGAAAGAAGCCGCAAATCAGGCATTGTTTCATTTTAATTTTGCTGCAGCTCATGAATTGCCGATCTATATAACGTTAGGTGATAATGATCCTTTATATAATGAGCCGGTGAACAGGATGGTGGCACAGCTGGCAGCTAATAATGGAAAAACGGCGTACAAAATATTTTCGGGTGCACACACTATACCTTCTTTTCAAAACTACCCGTATGCTGCATTTTTCAATCAACCTTACAGCAATGGTCCTGATGCCGGGATTTACAGGTTGACAATGCCGGAACGGGTCTGCGATAGATCGGTCGGTTCCCGTATTCTTTTCCAGAACACGGGGAATGTAAACCTGGACAGTATACAATTTGTTTTCGGTATAGGGAATGATCTTGATACGGTTAAGTGGCAGGGAAACCTGGCTCCCCACGAATCTGAAGTAATTAACCTGCCTTATTTTGATGCCGGCAACCGGAATACGGATTCCTATGAGTTTAAAGTGAGTATCGCAGGCATTAATCAGCTTGCCGCAGATACATTTACCGATTTTAACGCGATAAACAAACCGGTACATATCATGCAGGATGCCTTAGCGCTTCCATTTGAGGAGCACTTCCCTAACGAAGCTTCTTTGAGCAAATGGGCCTTTAACAGTTCCGGGGATTACATTCTTCCATTCGAATATTATGAAGAAGACGCCGCCCTGTTCAGCATGAATTCCATTTTTATCTTTGATAACTCCGGTACGCGCGAAGAGGTGATCAGCCCGAGGCTGGATCTAAGGAACCAAAACAACGTTTATCTTCATTTTAACGTGGATTACAACTATGTGAAATATACCCCTGATGTATTTGTAGATACCGTTTTTGCAGATACTTTAGAGGTATTGGTCACTACAGATTGCGGCGCTACTTATACTTCTTTATTCAAAAAGTCAGGGGCAGACTTAAGCGGTCATGATGAACCACTCCTGAACCCGCTTAGCTTTGAAGCGATTTTAGTAGCCAGAGATGAAAGTAAATACCGTGGATTTACGGTTGATGTAAGTCAACTGGCCGGCCAGGAAAATGTCGCTTTTAAGTTTAGTTATATTTCTGCATTAGGAGGCTATATCTATCTCGATGATGTATCGGTCAGTAATTCTCCGGTAGGTATGCAAGAGGTTGCGGTGAAGGCACCGGCAGTAACCCTTTATCCTAACCCAACGCAAGGCCTGTTGCAGGTAAGACTGAATAATAGTAAGCCTATTGAGTCGGTTATCGTATATAATATTAACGGGCAACAGGTATTAAATCTTAAAGGAAGTGGCAGTGCGTTACAACAGGTTGAGGTCCGCCATTTAGCAGCCGGTGTTTATTGGTTGCAGTTGAAGAGTGGAAAGGATACTTTTAAAGCTAAGTTTGTAAAACAGTAAGCACTAAGCACCCCTTAGGGGATAATAAAAATAGCTGCAGATCTTTCCTGCAGCTATTTTTATTTAAAAGTTGCGCGCAGATTATTTTGTGACAGAGAACTGTTGCGCAGCGCTTGTAGTGCCGGCATTCAATGTTAATAAATAGGCGCCGGAGCTGAACCTGCCCAGATCCAGGATGCCGTTTTTGTTTATTTTTTGCTCCAGTAATTTTTTTCCGGACAGGTCAAATACACTTGCGATAGCCTCCTGTTTGTTCAATTCAATGTAGAGTTTATCTTTTGCAGGATTAGGATAGATCCTGGCCATATCTTTAAATGTGGTGTTGATGCCCACCCCTTCAAGCTTCAGTCTGCCGATAAGGGATTTATATTCAGGATCAGCCCCGGACATACCGGTAACTGCCGCTCCTGCAAAAACAATTTTCTGATCGGATTGCACTTCGATGGCAGTGAAAAGGCTTCCCGGATTAAAGTCGCGTACGATCTTCAGGGCCGTATTGTCGTTAAAGCTGACATCTGGCGATCCATTTGCGGTAAATTTAATCAGTCCTGAATGTAAGGAATCATAATTGCCATAATTGAAGATCAGCTTATCGTCACCGAGGACGTGTACACTGGTTGCCTCGATGTCCCCGGCTTCAGGTGTTATCTGCGCTACTCCCTGGGTACCGAAAGTGTTGTCCGGAGAACCGTTAGTAAGTAGCCTGATCAGCATCAGTTTGATGTTAACTGACGAACTGCTGGGGTCATAGTTATACCCGCCGACAATGATCTTGCCATCGCTTTGGAGGTTCAGACTTTGGATGCCTACTATCTGTCCCGGAAGGGTATAGTTAAACTTTCCGTTTACGCCGAAAGCGAGATCAGTCATACCGTTATTGTTCAGTCCGTAAACGAGGATTTCGTCGGTATTGCCGCTACCGGTAATGTCATTAATATAGGCCGCTACCAGGATCTTACCGTTATCAAGTGCTTTTACGTAATTGTAAGACAGGCCGGGAATGCCGGTACCCGGGTGGGCAAGGCCATTGGCGCCGAAGGTTTGGTCCAGGCTACCGTCTGCGTTGAGTCTTGTGATGCCCGGTTCGCCGGAATCGGTTTCTTTGCTGGCCAGGATTTTTCCATCGGTTTGTACACTTATATTGCCAATAAATCCGAAACTAGTTGAAGTGTTGAAAACCGTTGCCGAGCCGTTGTTGCCAAAGGTGTTGTCCAGCGAGCCATCTGGATGATACCTCCTCACCAGGTAGGTCTCTTCAAAAGTTGTATTGTCATAATTTTTGCCACTGACCAGGATTTTTCCATCGCTTTGCAGCGTCAACGCAAAAAATAAATTGTCGGTTGTTGGCCCGTCATTAAAAGTCATAATACCGTTAGTGCCAAAACTGTTGTCCAATACTCCTGAATTGGTATATTTGGCCAGGAAAGCTTTTGATTGACCGTTATCCGCATCTTCTACACCCAGGCAAATGAAAGATTCATTAGCTGTTTTTTGGATAGCGTTAAATTGATGGTGGTTGCCGGGAATAGCTCCGATAGTGGCACCATTGGTCCCGAAAACAGGGTCCAGCTGAAGCGATTGCGCCTGCGCAAGCATGCTTAGCGAGAGGGCGAGGCCCGCGAGTAGAATTTTTTTCATGATTTTAATGCTTTTTATATAAGACGTAAATTGATGCGGAGCGCTTAGACAGCAGGCGATAAGTTTTATTTTATGTGAGGATGCTTATTGCAGGCGATTGAGTAAAACGTTCAGTAAGCAGGAAGATTATGTCGATTTGATGGAAATACATAGTAGCAGATCCGTACTACGTACTACGTTTACCGGTTTTACCTAGTCAGGTCTGGATTTTACCAAGTAATGTGATTGGTACTGTCTGGGCAATATACTTTTGAGCAAAAGTAAAGACAGTTTTATGAGAAATTTTTTTTTATGGCTATGCGGCGCACTAATAGTCTGCCAGTCTAAAGCCCAATCGCTGCAGCGGTTCTCCGCGCAACTCGAAGAAGTTGTGGTGTATAAATCAGGAGCCTCTTTGGGTCATAGTGCCAGGATCAATCTCCCGGCGGGGATGTCTGAGCTGATCATCGACAATGTGGCCGGCACTATAGATGAGAACACGATACAGGTAAGCGCCCCGGCAAACGTGACCGTTTTGTCTGTCCAGGTCAATAAAAGCCAGGAAGTGGATGATGCCCGGCAACAGGATACTGCTTTATACAATCCTGAACAAAGAAGCATCAATGCGGCGATTAAGAACGCACAACTTAGTTTGCAGAAAGTGCTGAACCGGATCGCCGCTTACAACAATTCCCTGGCGCTGCTGGAGCAAAACCAGGTGATCAGCAGTCCGCAGAATGGGGTGAATGCTGCTGAGCTAGGCAAACTTTCAGAGCTGTACCTGGTGAAGCAAATCGAACTGAGGGATAAACTCTCCGAGCAGCGGCAATTGGAAGAAGAGCTCAATGATAAAATAAGCGTATGGAATGCGGCCTTGGCTGTTAGGGGACCGAAAGCCGGGCAACAGCAGATAGCCCGTGGCCAGTTGATATTGCAGTTAATGTCACCTGCTGCAATAAATAGTACGATACAGCTTTCCTACTTTAGTAACGCCGCTACCTGGTCTGCGGCCTATGATATAAAAGCGGACAAGCTTAACCAGCCTATTAGCCTCGTTTATAAAGCGAATATACAGCAGAACACCGGCCTGGATTGGAATAAAGTAAAATTGTCCCTGTCGACTGGCAACCCGACCCTGGGCAATGCAGCGCCTCTTCTAGCTACCTGGTTGCTCCAGTTTGGCGCGCCGGCCGCTTTTAGCGGCAGCCAAGAAGTGGCTGCATTCAATACAATACAGGCTTCAAAATCATACATGCTGAAGCCGGCTAAATCAAAGGCGGAAAGCCTGGACGATTATATAAGCACCTCAGAAAGCCCGGTAGCCACAATATTTAATATTGATCTTCCTTACACGATCGCTGCTAATTACAAAGTACATGCAGTGGGACTGCAGACCCGTGAACTTAATACCCTGTACAAACATTATGCGGTACCGAGACTGGATCCGGATGTGTTCCTTTTAGCCGAGCTTACGGGTTTCGAAAACCTGAACCTGATACCCGGTCCTGCCAATATCCTGTTTGAAAATAAGTTTGTCGGTAAAACGATGCTTAACCCATATCTTACTGAAGATACGATTAATGTAAGTATCGGAAGAGATAAAAGAATAACCGTTAAGCGGGAGAAAGTTTTCGATCAAAGCGGCGTGAAAATGCTGGGAGCTACCAAAAAGCAAACTTTTGCTTACGAGTTGACTGTGAAGAATGGGAAGTCGGAAAAAATAGAATTACTATTGAAAGACCAGATCCCTTCAAGCACCGACAATGCGGTAAGTGTTGAGTTGATCCAATCAGACCAGGCTACCCTGAATCCTGATAACGGCGTGTTGACCTGGCGGCTGGATCTCAAACCCGGTGAAATTAAAAAAGTGAGATTTTCTTATTCCGTTAAATATCCCAAAGAAAGAATTATTAATAATCTTTAATCCTAAAAATGCAGCGCTTAAATAGTGGCTCCAGACCGGAACATTATCAGCGCTGCATTTTTTATTATATACATTTTGTAATCAGTAAGATGTTTACTGTTCTTTCCGGGAATAGTCAACGACTACTGGGGCCGGGCAACTTCCCACTGGTTATTTGTGGTGTATACTTTATACCTGATCTGGACATCTTTAGGACTATAGATCACGATAGGTGTGTTGCTGTTATAACGGACCACTAAGGGTTGAGTACTGATGAACTTTACGGTCTTTTTTTGGTCCGGACAGCCTTTTCGGGTACTCAGGATTCTTTCTTCGGTTTTTACGTTATAATAAGTATAGCCATAACTGTCCAAAATCTTTTCTTCTATAACTCCCAGCATAGAATGGCTGTTGCAATCTGCTTCCTGTACCAGGCCGGCATAAAGTTCCACCTTGTACCATTCCTCATTATCTTTTTTAGGAAGTACAATTACGTTTCTTACGTAGCCCGATTGCGCTGCGGGGTAGGCTTTCAAGCTTGCCTCTTCTGCTGTGCCCGAAAAACGTGTGGTCCATAGGGTTTCCTGTTGATCTTTCATTTCGTAGCCATCTGCTTTACTTGTTTTGGCGGGCATGACTTCGAACTGGAAAGTGTCGGAGATTTTCCGCTGCTCTGTAGTGATGATAAACCCTTTTTTATAAAGCTTTACTTTGGCTGTTTCCATGATGTCGCCCTTTTTCACATTGGCGGTAGTGGCGCTTGTGAATTTTACGGTAGGGGTTCCGCCAAATCTCGGGTCCATATTCCACCTGTTGATATTGTAGAAGGTTTTCCCGATCAGGGGCTTGGGTACCTGTGCCAGGGCTAGTTGACCGGAGCATGCGATCATCATTAAGAGAAGCAATTTTTTCATGTTTTTTGTATTTACAGTAAAGATGTGAGCCGGGTAAGCGATCCATACCTGCTGTTGTGAATAAATTTATAAAAAAGCCTAAATGCGGATAGATAACTATTTTCATTTAGGCTGGTTGGTAAGATAAGGCACAGTTATGCTTCTGTTGCTTCAAAAACCTGTATTTCGTTGTAGATCGAATCACGTTCTACCGGTATTTTTCCTACATGGGTGATCAGTTCACAGAGTTGTTCGGTACTCATAGAAGGGTTTTGTTCCTCGCTACCAGCCATGGAATAGATTTTAGTAGTATCATCAATAGTTCCGTCCAGGTCGTTCACCCCGTATTCCAGGGTTAATTGAGCGCTTTCGCGGCCCAGCATCGGCCAGTAAGCCTTGATGTTATTGAAGTTGTCCAGGAAGATGCGTGCGATGGCATATACTTTCATGTCTTCAATAATACTTACTTCCGGCAAGTGTGACATATCATTGTCACCATTACGGAATTTTAAAGGGATGAAACAATTGAAACCGCCGACCCGGTCTTGTGATTCCCGCAAGCGGTTCATGTGGTCTACACGGTGGGCGAATGTTTCGATATGGCCATACAGCATCGTTGCATTAGAAGGCATACCGATCTCATGCGCCGTTTCATGCATTTCGATCCAGCCTTCACCGCTGATTTTATCTTTACAGATCTCATCCCGAACACCACGGTCAAAGATCTCTGCGCCACCACCGGGCAGGGATTGTAAACCCGCTTTGTGCATGCGCTCCAGGCCTTCCCGGTAAGTTAATTTCGCTTTGTTGAACATATAGTCCAGTTCTACGGAGGTAAAACCTTTCAAGTGCAGGTCCGGGCGATGTGCATGTATTTTTTCCAGTAATTCACAGAAGAAATCGAGATTCATTTTCGGGTGTACCCCACCTACTATATGCACTTCAGTTACCGGTTGGCCATCATACTTTTTCACGATCTCCAACATTTGATCGATGCCTAATTCCCAACCTTTTTCCCGGTTTTTGTACGTACGGGAGTAGGAACAAAAATCACACTTGAATATACAGACATTGGTAGGTTCAATATGAAAATTCTTATTAAAATATACTTTTTTACCGTTCTTCTTAAGGTTGATATAGTTGGCTAATGCCCCTACAAAATTAAGGTCGGCATGTTGGAAGAGGTATTCACATTCGTCTGTGGT
>CAXYKQ010000003.1:0-10452 GCA_964277835.1 uncultured Edaphocola sp.
TGATGAACGCCCGCTCCGGCTCTAAGGCCCTGGCTTACCTGGCCTTGATCGCTTTGGTGCCTATCCTGGGTATTATTTTCTACCTTTCATTCGGGATTAACTATCGCAAGAATAAGATCTATACCCGGAAAATCCTCCAGGACGATCGCCTGTCGGCTTTGATACAGAATGCCTTAGACCAGCGCTTTAAAGAAGTGAGCCTGGAGCATAAAGCAGACCTTGAATATTTTTACCCTTTAGCGAAAATGATCCAGGAAGATGCGCGCAATATTTTTGCAGACGATAACCAATTGGATTTACTGATCAACGGGGAGCAAAAATTCCCCCGGCTGCTGGAAGATCTGCGTAATGCCAGGGAGCATATTCACATTCAATATTATATTTTTGAAAATGATGTGATCGGGAATGAACTTGCCGACATTCTTATACAAAAGCACCGGGAAGGAATAGAGGTGAAATTCATTTATGATGACTTCGGGGCCAGCAGCATCCGCAAAACGCTGGTGCGCCGGTTAAATGATGCCGGGGTACCCAACTACCCATTTTACCGGATCAAATTAATTGCCCTGGCAAACCGGCTCAATTATCGCAACCACCGTAAAATAGTGGTTATTGATAATAAAATCGGTTATGTAGGCGGAATCAATGTGGCAGATAAATACATTAATCAGGAAAAAAACAAAGGTTATTGGCGCGATACCCACCTCAGGATCGAAGGCTTATCGGTCTTAAGCCTTCAAATGGTTTTTTTAGGCGACTGGCAATTCTGCGCCGATGAAAATATCGAAAACATCACGAAATACTTCCCGCGCAATGCCCTGCCGGTAACGGAAAGTGATGGTAAAGTGGTACAAATAATCGCCAGCGGACCCGATTCTAATTATCCCTCTATCTTATTTGCGCTGAACCGGGCTATCTTATTGAGTAAAAAATCAGTTTGGTTAACCACGCCTTATTTCATCCCGGAAGAAACCCTGACCGATGCTCTTATCATGGCGAGCCTGAGCGGTATCAATATCAAGTTGCTGGTACCCATGACCTCGGATGTTGCTTTCGTCAATACCTGTGCCACTTCTCACTACGAAGAAATGCTGGAAGCCGGCGTAGAAATCTACCGCTATAAAAGAGGATTTATCCACGCTAAAACAATGGTTTGCGATGACAAGATAGCCTTCGTAGGTACCGCTAACCTCGACCAGCGAAGCTTTGACCTGAACTTTGAAGTAAACGCGGTCGTCTACAATAAAGAATTGGCGCAACAACTTAGCAGCGCTTTCCTGGAAGACCTCAAAGATGCTGAAAAGCTGGAATACGAGGAATGGATGCAAAGGCCACGCTGGCGAAAGCTGGTTGAGCGGGTGCTCTACCTCTTCTCTCCTTTAATGTAGCACCTGAAGCAAGGCAAATGTACTAACTTTGCTATAGAACCAAAAGCATAACGCGTGACTACATTAAAACCGGGAGACAAAGCGCCTGCATTTAAAGCAACAGACCAGGACGGCAAGCTGCACCAGCTTAAAGACTATACAGGGAAAAAACTGGCCCTCTATTTTTACCCCAGGGATAATACGCCCACCTGTACGGTACAAGCCTGCAATTTAAGAGACCATTTTGAAGCGCTTAAAAAAGCCGGCATCACGATTTTTGGAGTAAGCACTGATGATGAAAAAAGCCATAAAAAGTTTGAGACCAAACATCAGCTGCCCTTTCCCTTACTGGATGATAGTGAACATAAATTGGTCAACGATTACGGGGTTTGGGGACCTAAGAAATTCATGGGTAAAGAGTTCGATGGAACTCACCGGACGACCTTCCTGATCGACGAGAAAGGGAAAATTGCTCACGTAATTGAAAAAGTAAAATCTAAGGAACACGCAGAACAGATTCTGCAAACCTGGAAGACAATTTAAACCTGAGCTCGTTTTTTTTATCTAATTTTATTATTAATCTATAGGATACAATAAAAATTGAATCATAAATTATGAAAAAAATACTGATTACCCTGGGCGCCCTTTCTATTTTGAGTATAAGTACTCAGGAAGTTAATGCGCAGAAATTAGGGGACGTTTTGAATACCGTGCTAGGTAGCGGTAAAGGTTCTTCTAACACCGGCAATTCCGGCAGTTTAACCAATTCCCAGGTGGTCAGTGGTTTAAAAGAAGCTTTGCGCATCGGCGCTAACAATGCCTCCAATAAGTTATCCCTTACAGATGGATTCTTTAAAAATGCAGCGATAAAAATTTTGATGCCTCCTGAAGCGCAGCAAGTGGAAAGAACCTTGAGGTCTGTCGGCCTGGGCTCCGTTGTGGATAAAGCAATTCTGTCTATGAACAGAGCTGCAGAAGATGCGGCGAAGCAGGCGGCACCTATTTTTGTTAATGCGATTACCTCGATGACTCTACAGGACGGATTCAGTATTCTGAGGGGGGGTAATAATGCGGCGACCATGTTCCTGCAAAATAAAACGACAGCGGCACTCACTACGGCTTTTCGACCAGTGATCAACAAATCATTGGATAAAGTAGGAGCTACCAAAATGTGGAACGCCGTTTTTACTACCTATAATCAACTACCTATGGTCGCTAAAAAAGTAAATCCGGACCTGAGCAGTTATGTAGTGGAAAGATCTTTGAACGGGATGTTCCAGACCATTGCCCAGGAGGAATTGAAAATAAGAACAGACCCGGCGGCGCAGGTTTCCAGTTTGCTGAGGCAAGTATTCGGAAAATAAATGGAAAAGTCATTAAACAGCAATTCGTTTAATGACTTTTTTTTAGCGCTCTCATCCTCTTAAGAGATCAGGATTCGAGGATAGAGATCATCTCCTGGATCTCGTTGCCATCCGCGGTGTCTCCGTCCAGGACAGCAGAGCTATGAAAAAAGCGGGCCCCGGTTTCCTGCATCACGTGTTCGATGTTGACCGCCCTCAGGCCGCCACCGGGCATAATCTCGATTCGACCAGCGGCCACGGCTACCATCTGTTTTAAATTATAGATGCCTGAATTTACATCCGTTGCAATACCTGAAGTAAGAACGGTCTTGAAGCCACAATCTATTAACTCCTCCAGGGCAGAGCGCCACTCGATGATTGTGTCAAAGGCCCGGTGAAAAGTGCAGGGTAAAGGATAGGCTGCTGCAACAAGTGCCTTGTTGCGTGCTACATCAACTTTGTTATTTGCAGTAAGGATACCGAAAACGAAACCATCCGCACCTAACTCTTTATAGGCGAGTATGGTTTGCAGCATTTGTGCCAGCTCCGCTTCATTATATACAAAGTTGCCAGCCCGGGGGCGCACCATGGCAAAAACAGGTACAAACAATTGCTCTTTTGCCAATGCCAGTGCATCTGCCTCCGGGGTCAGCCCGCCCACTTCCATGGTTTTACAAAGTTCTATCCTGCCGGCGCCATTCTGTTGGGCGATAAGGGCTGATTCCAGGTTAAAAGCGGCGATTTCCAGTTTTCTCATTTTATTTTAAATAATAAGGTGCATCTATTAAACGGTTCCCGTTCTTTTCGTCGTATAACGCGTAGTTAAAGCCGGACTGCACACAGTAAGCGCCATGCTCCCCTTGCTTGTTGATCGCTATAAAGCCGACCTGTATTTTTGACAGGTCTTTACCTCTTTGCCGGGTTAATTTGATGATGCGCTGAACCGCTTCTTCACAGGCTTTTTGCGGCGTTCTGCCCTGGCGCATGAGTTCCACAACCAAGTGGGTACCCACTATACGGATTACTTCCTCGCCATGACCGGTGGCTGTGGCTGCCCCGACTTCATTATCAACAAACAGTCCCGCTCCTATAATAGGAGAATCACCCACACGGCCATGCATTTTGAATGCCATGCCACTGGTGGTGCAGGCCCCGGATAAGTTGCCGGCAGCATCCATAGCAATCATGCCGATGGTATCATGGTTTTCAATATTAGCTTTAGGGTTGTATTCGCTCATTTTCAGCCATTCTTTCCACTCCTTTTCTGATGCTTCGGTCAGCAGGTTTTCTTTTTTGAATCCCTGAGTCAAGGCAAAGTCCAGTGCACCCTGCCCCGTAAGCATTACATGGGGTGTTTTTTCCATTACAGCCCGGGCTACAGAAATGGGATGCTTGATATTTTCCAATGCGGCAACCGAGCCGATATTACCCAGCTCATCCATAATACAGGCATCCAGGGTCACCTTGCCATCCCGGTCGGGTCGGCCGCCATAACCCACACTTCTTTCTTCCGGATCGGCTTCTGTGATCATTACCCCCTGCTCTACCGCATCAAGGGCTTTACCTCCTGCTGCCAGTACTTGCCAGGCAGCTGCATTAGCTTGCAAGCCGAAGCGCCAGGTGGAGAGGACCACAGGTTTAATGACTGGTTTGTTTTGTGAAGCGGCCTTCTTTTGAGCTAAAGTATTTAAAGGATTTACGGCCAGTCCTGCTGATGCCAGTCCCAGGCTCCGGAGAAAATTTCTTCTGTTCCACATGGAGGTTAATGCATGATTTAAAAAATAAAGATAGCAGATATATTCAGAATGGACTTGTTTCGATTTAAAAATATGCCTTATCGAGGAACACCATCTTCTTATTGCGCAATGGACTTGCGTAGTAAAGCGTGTCCAGGTCGCATTTTCGAAGGATAATTCTTGGTCAAACACTTGCCTGTATTGATCAGGCTCTTTTCGGGATTAATTAATTTTTGATTGCGCAGTTCTGCTGCATACCACACCACACATCTTTGTGCTATTGATTTATTTAAAATTTAAAACATGAACAAATTTGAAAGATTAAAAATTGAACTGGCTGAAAAAGGCAGTGGAAAAATGAAAGCTTTTGGCAGCTCAATGATGCCCATCTTAAAAAGCGGCAGTACCTTAACCTTTGAAACCGCTGCGGAATATGAAATCGGTGATATCGTGTTCTGCAAAGTAAAAGGTCGCTATATAGATGCGCATAAGATCATCAAGAAAGACCAGGGTAAGGGCTTCCTGATTGCGAATAACCATGGCTGGGAGAATGGATGGACCCAGACGATTTTTGGAAGAGTGGTGCTCGCCGAATTCCAGAATAAAGTAATTTTTAAAAGAAAGAATGTTTAAAAAATCCCGCAGTAAGAGAACTACTACGGGATTTTTTTTATGGAGCTTACTTTTTCTGTGCTACAAATGCTTCCATTGCTTCCAGGCTGAAAGAGCTTAGGTTACGTTCTTTGGTCAAGCCGCCTTTCTGTGCCGAAAGTACCCCATATTTTACCAGGTCCATACCGTCTATACTATGGGCGTCCGGGTTGATCGAAAGCATTGCGCCCTGGCTTAAAGCATATTCGATCCAGGTCCAGTCGAGGTCCAGCCGGCGCGGATGCGCATTGATCTCTATCACCACGTTGTGCGCAATACAGGCATCGATCAGGGTTTTGTGGTCTACCGGGTAACCGGCCCGGGACAATAATAGCCTGCCGGTTGGATGCCCTAAAATTCTTGTAGCCGGGTGCTGTATAGCGGTCAGGATGCGCTGCATGGCTTTCTCTTCCGTCATTTTCAGGTTGCTGTGCACCGATGCGATAACCAGGTCAAAACTGTCGAGCAACTCGTTCTCGTAGTCAAGGCGACCATCATTTAAGATGTCGGCCTCAATACTTTTGAAAATTTTAAATGGCGCCAGTTGCTGGTTTAATTGTTGAATTTCCGCGTGTTGCTGTATAATGCGCTCCGGGCTCAGGCCATTGGCATAAAAAGCCGCCTGCGAGTGATCGCTGATCACCAGGTATTCATACCCTTTCTCTTTTGCCCCTTTGGCCATCTGCTCCAGGCTGTGCTGCCCATCGCTATAGGTAGAGTGGCTGTGAATAATACCTTTGATGTCTCCCGGTTGAACCAGTGCGGGTAACTGATCGGCGATTGCCTGCTTTAAGACTGCAGGACTTTCTCTTAAGGCCGGAACGATATAGGCCAACTGATTATGGCTAAAGATGTCCTGTTCATTGTCCGGGTGTTCCGGGTAGCTGTAATCATTTTCGAAAGCCTGCAGCAAATCAGCAGATGCCGATTGCTTAAACAATGCGATAAAGAACGCGCCGGGATCGGGCACCAGCGAAAAATTAAGCGGCGGTAAGCCTTCGATTTTGATCGACAGGTGACCTTCATCTTCCTTCATTTCAAAAGGCAGGTGTGCGAATGCCGCGAGGATGTCTTCTTTATCTAAAGTACACACCCAGTCAATACTGTCCAGCACATTTCTTTGCATGCGGAAAGCGCCGGCCGGGCTATACAGTGCCTGCGGGTAATTACTTAAGAAAAATTGTTGTACCTGTTGCACGACCAGGTCCGCTTCTGCATATAAACAAAATCCCGAGTTGGCTTTAATGAATTGAATGCTGGCCAATATGGATGCCTGAGTTTTAGCCCCGAAACCTTTTAGGGTAAGCAGCCTGTTTTCCTGGCAGGCATATTCCAGCTCACCGATGCTTTCTATCCCCAGGTCCTGCCAGAGCAACGCGATCTTCTTAGGACCAATTCCTTTGATCTGGAGCATTTCAACAACACCTTTAGGGGTCTTTTCAAGATAATCTTCCAATGCCGACAGCTTACCACTTGCATTCAGTTCTTCGATCTTTTTAGCTAAAGATGGCCCGATCGCCGGTAAGGCTTTCAGTTGCTCTACGTTCAGCTCTGCTAATGGCTCCGGTACTTTCTCGATCCTGAAGGCGGCAGAAGCATAAGATTTAGCCCGGAAGCTATCGTCCCCGTGTATGTCCATCAGTTTGGACAGCAATTCAAAATGGTCGGCAATATCGTGGTTGGTCATAACGCAAAGATAGAATTTGCCTGTGATCAGGTTTTTGATTTTTTAACTTTATAATTGTTTTAAGGCAGTCAAAATATCCATCTGTCTCCTTTTTCGTAAATTTATTGTTCAAAAACAAAACAAAAAGATATGAATTGTAAGTACTTACCGGGTTTGCTCCTGCTCACCCTTGCGGCTTCGGCCTGTAACAAAAATAAAAATAACGGCAGTGATGGCGATGGCGAGGTGCAACAATATCCGCCCGTGGAAACACAGCATCCCAATACGAACTATTCGCCGGCCTTCGCGGGGCAAACCCGTGTTTACGGCATCAAAACAAAAGCTGAACTGGATGTCAAAGTATTGAATCAAAGTCTGCAAAGTCCCTGGGGGATGGCAGCTCTGCCTAATGGTAACTGGTTGATTACCCAAAAGCAGGGGACTATGGTCGTGCTGAATGCGGACGGATCGCTTAAAAGTACCATCAGTGGCTTACCTTCAGTAAATTCCGGTGGTCAAGGTGGTTTGCTGGGTGTCACGCTTGATCCGCAGTTCGCGCAGAACCGTATGGTATACTGGACCTTTTCTGAAAACATAAGTGGTGGTACCGTAACGGCTGTCGCGAAGGGAATGCTTGCCGAGAATGAAAGCAGTATCAGCAATGTTACCGTGATCTACAGGGCGCTGCCCGCTTACCAGGGAACGCTGCATTATGGCGGGCGGCTTATTTTTGACGGTTCCGGTAACCTTATGGTCAGTACAGGTGAGCGTTCCGACCTGGCTACGCGTCCTTTGGCACAGGATAAATCTACTGCTTTGGGTAAAATATTGAGAATTACCCGCGAAGGGCAACCGGCTCCGGGTAATCCCTTCGCCAATGATCCTGCCGCGTTGCCGGAATTATACAGTTATGGGCATCGTAATGTCCAGGGTTTGACTTATGATGCGGCAAACAATGTTCTTTGGGAAATCGAGTTCGGTCCCAAAGGCGGGGATGAGGTAAACCGGGTTGAGGCAGGTAAGAACTACGGCTGGCCTACGATTACTTACGGCCTTGAGTACAGCGGTGCAGTTATAGGGGCAGGCATTACGCAGCAGGCCGGTATGGAGCAGCCGGTTTATTACTGGGACCCGGTAGTATCGCCAAGTGGTACAGTGTTGTATAATGCCGACTATCATACCGAGTGGAAAGGTAATTTACTGATCGCTTGTTTAAGCGGGCAGCATATTGTACGGTTAAGGATTCAAAATGGTAAGGCTGCAGGAGAGGAGCGACTACTTGCCGATGAAGGTCAGCGCTTCCGGGATGTAGCCGTAGGGACCGACGGGAAGCTTTATGCGATCACCGACCAGGGCCGGTTTTACCAGGTAGGAAAAAAATAATTGTTCCGGAGAAAAAGATGTAGGGCCACGATGTATTCGTGGCCTTATTATTTGATGATTAATGGTATAAAAAAAACATATCGAGTACTGTGTATCTATTATCTTTGTGCCCCAGAAACGCTACCTTATTGATTATGAAATATTTCATACGTACTATTAATTGTAATTACCTTTGCTCTTTACAAATAACCAGGAAAATTTTTTTTCTTAGTTTACTGTTGTCTTTATTTTTCGGTACGGCTATAGCACAAAACATATCTGTACGTTATTATAATCTACATGGGAAATTAGTTTCAGATGCGGATATGGCATCATTTTTTTCTGAATATCATATTTCTGATACCGGAGTTTTACACAATCGGTTCTTTATCGCAAATAGTAAAATCTTTTTGTCGGAAAAGCTCACAGATACTGCAAGCAGGGTGCGTGATGGTCAAATCATGTTTTTTTTATCCTAATGGCCAGGTCATGACGACCGGCAGTTTCGTAAATAACAGGAAGCAGGGGCCTTGGATTTCTTTTTACCCAAATGGATATTTGAAAGATTCAACATTTTATAATGATGATTCGGTTGCGGGTATTTTAATGAGATGGCATGCTAATGGCGCCTATGCGGATTCCATAAATTATAATAAAGGCAAATTTTTTAAAGGTTCGTGGTTTGATAATGGCAATCCCAGTTCTTTTGGCTATTGTCAAGGCAAGGAGGATTCTTTAGTTGGTAAATGGACCTTTTTTCACTCAAACGGGCAAATTGCTGCAAAGGAAGAATATGATACGCTGGGCAAACTGCTTACCGCTAAATATTTTGACGAAAATGGCAATGTCGTAGATTATATAGAGTCCCTAAGTCTTGCAGAACAAACGGGAAATGCAATAAAAACTTTGGATAAATACCTGGATAAACATCTGTCCTTTCCCATAGGCAGGATAAAGAAAAATGTGCTAATCAGTTTAGCGGTCGAGTTCACAATTGATGAGCAGGGTAAGATGGAGGATCTATTTGTATTGGTTCCCTCTAAAACAGAATACAATGAAGCGTTTATTAATACCCTTAAATCATTTAATAATTGGCCTTCTTTTTCTCATAAAAACAGGAAGGTTAAACAAAAAATTGTTTTAATCAGGCCTTATTATTATCGGGCTAGCGGGTCTATGAAAAGAGGGGGCGATTTTGATGACAATAACGGATTATACGAGAGCAGGTTCGATCCGAAGATCGAGTCGAACAGGAGATTTATACAAAGCATGTGGGGTAAGGGGATTAATGACAAACGATAGTTGGTGATCAGTGAGCAATAATGAAGCAGAAACCTGAAACTCCTGAGGAATATTACGCTTCCATTTACACCATCATCTCAAATTTCCTACCTTTGCACCCATGATAAACCCGGTAAGAGTGCGTTTCGCACCCAGCCCTACAGGTGGCTTGCATTTAGGCGGTGTGCGCACCGTTTTGTTTAATTATTTATTTGCTAAAAAACATGGCGGTACTTTTGTGTTACGTATCGAAGATACGGACCAGACCCGTTTTGTTGAAGGTGCAGAAGCTTATATTTTTGATTGCCTGGGCTGGACCGGCCTTACCCCGGACGAAAGCCCTTTAAGACCGGGTGATTACCCGCCTTATCGCCAGAGCGAGCGTAAGCCCGTATATCGGCAATACGCCGATCAGCTGATTGCCCAGGGCAACGCTTATTATGCCTTCGATACTTCTGAAGAGCTGGAAGCAATGCGCAATAATTTAAAAACGCCGGAAAATCCAGCTCCGCAATATGATCACAAAACGCGCCTGCAAATGCGCAATTCGCTGACTTTGCCGGAATCTGAAGTTGAAGCGCTCATTAATGAAGGTACTCCTTATGTTGTCCGCATCAAGATGCCCGAAAACGAAACGGTGCATTTTCACGACCTGATCCGCGGCGACATCAGCCATGAAACTAATGTGGTCGATGATAAAGTTTTATTAAAAAGTGATGGTATGCCCACCTATCACCTGGCCGTGGTGGTAGATGATTACCTGATGAAGATTACGCATGCCTTCCGCGGAGAAGAATGGTTGCCGAGCGCTCCTGTGCATATCATGCTCTACAAATACCTGGGCTGGGAGGCGGAAATGCCCAAATGGGCGCACCTGCCATTGATCCTGAAGCCGGACGGAAACGGTAAGTTGAGCAAAAGAGATGGCGACCGCCTTGGCTTCCCGGTTTTTGCTATGGACTGGGCCGATCCTAAAACGGGCGAGATCACTAAAGGGTTTAAAGAAATAGGCTTTTTGCCGGAAGCGTTTGTCAATATGCTGGCGA
>CAXYKQ010000004.1:0-5003 GCA_964277835.1 uncultured Edaphocola sp.
ATGAAGTAGCACGGATTATTTACCCCGACCTGGAACATCTTTTCGGGTCGCGGCAGACAGAGCGCATCATTATTCCCTCTAAAGGAGACAATATGTTCTGGGAGGCACCCGTTTATAAATTTGATGCGGAAACTATAGTCTGGGGAGCCACTGCGATGATTTTATCAGAGCTGGAACTATTACTGACAGATGCTACCGATATAACAAATTTTTAAGATTTAAAATTCAGCCTATAGACCTCATTTCCTTTAATCTATCCTATGTAACTTATTGAAGATCGTTACGTTATAAAACCACGATGAATTTTGTAGGAATTTTACTACACTCTTTTATAAAAATTTTATATTAGTATTTAAGCTAATTGGTCTATATTTGCTGTCAATTACTTAAACCGGGATCCACTTCTGTGGTACCATTACCTTTAACGCACACCTCAGAAAAATAACGATACCAAACCGGTATCTATAGAATTTGATTAACTCAATTTAATTTAAATAAATAATGATGGAACAACTCACAGCCAGTACATTGGTGATTAGAAAAGATGACAATTCAGAAGAGCAGACCAAGCTGGATTACATTGCCGTAAAGAGTGCAGCTATGACATTGAGAGCAATTAATCATAAATTGCGTCAGCAGATCATCAAATTGCTAGAGGAACATAAGCGTATGAATGTTACAGACATTTATGTAAAGTTAAGATTAGAACAATCTGTTGCCTCTCAACATTTAGCTATTTTACGCAGGGCAAATATTGTGAACACAGAGCGCGATGGTAAATTCATCCACTATGTATTGAATACGAGCCGTATCGCATCTATTTCTAAATTCGTTCAGGATTTAGTCGCAACTGATGAAAAACACAAGTAATTGCTATTGAAACAATAATTTTCCGGGGAGGCTGAACAAGAATTTGTTCAGCCTCCCGTTTTATAATGGAGTTGCCCGCTTAATTATTAGCTTAAAATGAAGCGGAAAAGCCCGTAATAATGTATTTTTGAACCCGATTCAGATGAGAAAAGTTCCGTATTTTATATTAATAACAGCGCTCCTCGGCATTGCCGGCTTAGCTGCCTGCGAAAAATACAAAGACCCGGCCCCGGTGGACCTGGGCCTTACCCGCAAATATTGCAATGATCCTATTGCTGCTAACTACAATGATAGTTTCCCGGGCGTACCCGACAATTCTGTCTGCATCTATTCCAACGAATTATTTGAGGGGACCTGGCTGTTCCGGGATTCTGTTTACCTGCCGGATATGACTTTTTTACGTACAAGGGATTATACCCTTACTTTCAACCCCGGCGACCCAGCACTCGACTCCTTAAAAAACAAGGTAAGTGTAAGTGGTTTTTGCAGCAACGGAAATACTCTGGCACTTACAGCAAACCGGTATGGACTCGCCATGACGGATACGCTTTTGCCCAATACAGATGGCGGGCAGCTGTTTTGCAACAGTACAGATACCGTTTCCGGTATGTTCCGGCTTATTTTTGAACCAACAGGCAGCAGGATACATATCCAGTTGAATGAGCACGTATCTGATAGTAGCTATATACATACAGGTTATGCAACAAAACAATAAAATGTTTACAGGAATTATTAAAAACAGGGGCAAGATCGCCCATATAGAGCAAGAAGGAACCAACCTTCACATTACCGTGGAATCCCCGCTATACAGCGAATTATCTATAGACCAATCCGTGGCCCACGATGGCGTATGCCTTACTGTAGTGTCTATAGGTGACGGCGACTATAAAGTGACGGCGATTGAAGAAACCTTACAGAAAACCACCCTTTCCCAATGGAAGGCAGGCAAAGAAGTAAATCTTGAATTAGCTTTATTATTAGGCACCAGGCTCGACGGGCACGTGGTACAAGGCCATGTGGACGGAACGGGTAGTTTCATCGCCATAGAAGCCCGTGACGGCAGTCACCTGGTTACGTTCCGCTTCCCGGAAACTTTTGCTGCATTAATGATTGAAAAAGGTTCGATTTGTATCAACGGCGTGAGCCTGACCGCATTCAATGTGACCCGTAATTCGTTCCAGGTGGCAATTATCCCCTATACCTTTGAGCATACCGGTTTTCAATATATGCAAGCCGGGGATGCGGTAAACCTGGAGTTCGATATCCTGGGAAAATACTTTCTCAGGAGAGAACAGCTGAAAGAAAATTAATTGTTAATTGTTAATTGTTAATTGTTAATTGTTACTATTTTATAGTAATTAATAATTTACAATTGATCATTAACCATTAATGCGTCACCCCGATCAATACACTGACCCATATAATAACCAGTACAGCCAATGTAATCCAGGTATAGAGCTTATTCCCGCTTCTCCAATAACCGAAAAGCGCAAAGATAACCCTCAGCAGGGGGGTCAACAGTAATACCAGACTCCCCAGCATGACTACGGCGGCCGGCTTAAAGTGACGCAAACCCTGCAGCATAGCAGTAAAGGAAAATTTTTCCGGTTCCGATGGCAAAGCTTCCGGTACAAACCTGGATTCGGGGCGGAAGACTAATAATAAGATCAGCCCCATAGCAGATAAGACAAAGGAAATCCATACCCCATACCTTAATGTATTCCCCACTAAAACTTCCAGGTCCCTCTTCGGTGCTTTTTTTATTTCCATGCTTATTGGTGTTTTGCGCTGAAATTACCCACGTAACCGTTGTAGATCATATAGACCGCTATTACAGCAACGATTACGGCAAAAATTCGTTTTAACAAACTGACATTGATCTTAACCAGCACCTTCGACCCCATCATAGCACCAAGGATGATACCGATAAGGATCGGGGCAACCACTTCCGGTACCACGTAGCCTCCGGCAAAATAAATGATACTGCTGGCGAGTGCGGTCACCCCGATCATAAAGTTACTGGTCGTTGTAGACACTTTAAAAGGCAGGCGCATGATGTTATCCATTGCCAATACTTTAAAAACGCCACCGCCAACCCCCAAAAGACCGGAGAGGAAGCCGGCAACCGCCATCACCACCGATCCCAGGAAAGGGCTTTTTGCCCCATAAGCGACCAGCTTTCCATCCGACGGAAATGTGCCGTTAAGCTGCAATTTTTCTGCTACAGAGCCCGGCACTACCGGCTCGCGGTGGTCGGGTTTTTTCTGGGCGGTCAGCACCGCGGTCACCAGCAAAACCAAGCCGAAGATGATCCCTATCAGGTCCACCGGGATGGCTACCATAATAACCATTACCGCGCCTAATATCGCGCCGATAGTAGTAGCGATCTGCAGGAACATCCCGACCTTCATATTAGTTATTCCTTCCTTCAGGTAAGCGGCCGCAGCGCCACTGGAAGTGCCTATGACTGAGATCAGGGAAGCGGCTACCGCGTATTTCATCGGCACTCCTAAACCTAATGTAAGCAAAGGAACAATGATAATCCCACCCCCCAAACCGGTAAGCGAGCCTATGAAACCGGCCAGTATAGACCCAATCAGCAATATGATCGAGAAGTTTATTTCATTCATTACGGCAAAGGTAGGGTTTTATAAAAAAAGGATAAATTATCTGTTGCTTTCGTATAATATAACCCTAAAGATTACGTTAAACTATATGTAAAGTAAACAAAAAACGGCATGAAAAGTCTTATTATCCTTCTTTCGCTGTTGTTCGGCCTTTCTCTATCGTTGCAGGCTAAGTATTTTTCTTATGAAAAAATTGGTTTTGCTTATGCCAGTGAAAAAGGTATTGCCAAAACGGCAATCGACATACCTAAGCCTCAATTTGTTTACGCAGATGGCGCTTTTCACCCTATAACTACTGCCGCCTATCCTTTTTATACCCCGCATACGATCAGCAGTTCTTTCGGCTATTGTTACAAGCCCGGCACTCAGGCGCCTATTGGCACGCTTTGGCAAAATATGATCGCTGAAGGCAGGTTTAAATCAACGCATTTACCCGGTTTCAAAACACCGGCTTATGTGCGGGAGCTCGCGGTTAACGCGCCGCCTTCTTTCCGGCTTTGCAAAGTATGTAATCCAAACCCGGTTAAACTCGCCAATACTGCGCTACACTTTAAAGCGGCAGAGCGACTGGATTATCACTACCCTTACAACTAAACCCCTAGGCGATCCTGAGCCCATTGGCCACGGGCTTGTCCGGGCCGACTAAGGTTACATCGGCTTCGTCGACCGCACCCAGAATCAGGCATTCACTCTTAAGAGTAGCAATCTGCCTGGCTGGAAAATTTAATACGGCAATCACTTGTTTGCCGATCAATTCGCCCGGCTGGTACAGACGGGTGATCTGCGCAGAAGACTTTTTGATGCCATTCGGACCAAAATCGATCTTTATTTTATAGGCGGGCTTTTTCGCTTCCCGGAACAGTTCCGCTTCGACAATGGTGCCTACACGCATTTCAATCTGCTCAAAATCTCCCCAACTTATTGATGGCATTGTTTCCATAAGATTATTTCCGGGCAATTTACAACATCTAAGCCGTATGCCGGTTTTTCCCTAAAACAATAAGTTTCAATATCTCCACTAACATCAGCGTAACGGCGAGACAAACCACCAAGGCAATATTGCCGGCGCTCCCGGCAATGGCTGCTCTCTTTTCCAGGTAAAAAGCATAGGAATCTTGCCAGGCAATAGGGCGTCCCTGGTTCCTTTGGGCTTCCAGGATTGATTCTCTTTCATAGATCAGCGTATCGCCGTTAAAAACAAAACAGCTTTGATCCGATATTTTACCCCAGACCACACTGTCTTTTTGATAGAGTTTAACGACACCATGAATAATGGTGCTATCGCCGTTCATGATCGAGGCGTTTTCCGGCAAATCGATCATTTCCAGGCGACTTTGCCCGATAAGAGGTACATAAAAGACATCCCCCAAACCTGAATCCACCTTATATTTTTGACTGATAAAAACCGAAGCAGCGAGTAAACAGAAATAGAAGGTATAGCAGGCGATAAAGGGGGTAAAAAAAGCAAATAAATATAAACGACCTTTCCGGGGTGTATGGATAAAG
>CAXYKQ010000005.1:0-2638 GCA_964277835.1 uncultured Edaphocola sp.
GCGGCATACCCCCCGCCAAAAATATGAGAAAATGAAGGGCTGGCGGCTGTTTCGGGATTTAAAGGATATAAGCTGGTTGCCGATGTCGCTGCCGTTTCAAAAGATTTAATATCCTGAACCGTTGCCGCCCTGGTATGGTAGGCCATATCCAATAAGCCAAAGCCCAATTGGCGCAAAGTCTGGTAACCTTCCATAAAGTTCTTACTTTCCGCGATACGTTCCATCTTCTCCTCCGGTAATACTTCGCCGGTTTTATAATGGCGGGCAAAGGTCTTCAGAAACTCGGGTTCATAGCAAAAATTTTCGAGGAACTGTGAAGGCAATTCTACAAAATCCCATTTCACAGAAGTGCCGGAAAGACCAGGATATTGCGTATCTGCCAATACACCGTGGAGTGCATGGCCGAACTCGTGGAATAAAGTAGTTACTTCCTGGAAACTTAACAGGCTGGGCAATGCTGCTGTAGGCTTGGAAAAATTACAGACTACAGAAATATGAGGCCGGTGATTTTCCCCATCTTTTATATACTGGTTTTTATAGGAAGTCATCCAGGCCCCGGAACGCTTGCCTTTGCGCGGATGATAATCTACATACAACAGGGCTTTGTAATTCCCGTTTTCCGTGATCTGATACGTTTTTACATCCGGGTGATATTTCTGGATGTCCTGCAGTTCTTCAAACTCAAGGCCGAACAAGGTCTTAGCCAGGCCAAAAACCGCTTGTTGCACCTGCTCCAGCGGGAAGTAAGGTTTCAGCTCCTCGTCGCTCAGGTCGAATTTTTGTTTTCTTAATTTTTCGGCATAGTAAGCGTGGTCGTAGCTTTGCATGGCTGTTATACCGTCGCGGGCCGCCATTTCTTTTAAGGTATCAATTTCTTTGATGGCATAAGGAGTAGCCTTTTCCAGTAATTCCTGTAAGAAGTCATTTACTTTTCCCGGTGATTTTGCCATTCTTTCTTCCAGCACGTAGGCTGCATAATTTTCATAACCTAAAAGTGTCGCTTTCTGATCTCGTAGCGTGACGATTTCCCGGATCAGCTCCTGGTTGTCATAAGGACCGCCATCGAAGGAGCGTTTACCACTGGCCAGCGCTATCTCTTGCCTCAATGCTCTGTTGTCAGCATAGGTCATTACCGGCACGAAACTTGGGTATTGCAAAGTGATTACCCAGCCCTCAAGCCCGCGCTCTTCGGCTTCTGCAGCATATTGTTTTAAAACGTCATCGGGTATGCCCGATAAAAGCGCTTTGTCGGTAACGTGTTTGGTATAAGCATTCGTTGCTGCCAGCGCGTTCTGGCCAAACTGGAGAGATTTCAGGGAGAGTTGCTTATTGATGTCTTCCAGCTTCTTTTTGTCCGCATCATTGAGCAAAGCTCCACTACGTTCAAATCCTTTGTAGGTTTCCTGCAACAAAGTTTTTTGCTCTTCGGTTAGATTATAGGCTGCTTGTTGCTCATAGACAGCCTTTATTTTTTCAAACAAAGGAATATTTTGCGCGATTTTAGAGGCATGTGCCGAAAGTAATGGCGAAACATCCTGCGCTATTTTTTGGATCTCATCATTGGTTTCCGCTGAATTGATATTGAAGAAAATATTAGATACAACTTCCAGTTCCTGGCCGGAATAGGCCAATGCTTCTATCACATTATTATAATCAGGCGCCGCTGTATTATTTACGATGGTATCGATCTCTTGCTCTGCTTTCAGGATCATTGCTTCAAAGGCGGGTAAATAATCTCCCGTTTTGATCTGCTCAAAAGGAGCCGATTGAAAAGGTGTATTAAAAGTGGTGGTCAGTATATCAGACATGATGCATTATTTTAGAATAGATAGTTCAAAAATTATTCCAAATATAGGGAAAAGGGGCCTACGCTTCCGAATTGAAAACACAGAGCCCCTTTTGTCATTATTTCAAACGCGATCTTGAAGATTTGTCAGCTACGATTTCGGGTTGATTCTTTTTGCTACCGATCTGCCACTGGCTATTTCGCGGCCTTTGAATTCAATATAGCCAATATTAGGCGACCAGAACGTGCCCCCTGGTTCGATATGGATATACAATCTTTTTAAAATCATTTCCTGCCCGTCCAGTTGCACACTAGTCTGGTAAGTGCCGTCAGGTAATTGTTTCAGGTAAAGCGGCACTTTTCCGTAACCGGCAAAGTGCAGTTTGAACCGGCCGTCTTTCAGTTTGGTGCTTTTAACACCAAAAGCATAATTATTCTGTATACTGCTTAGGTTTTTCTTCACACCTTTTTCGGTATAGCGGATCCAATAAGGTTTTATAGGCTCTTTTTCGTTAAGTACACCGTCTTTAAAGTTCAGGTCATACAGGATCGTATTGGCATCAGTTGTTCTTTGCAGGTAGAACTGGGTCTGGCTATTAAAAGCGGGTACGGGGAATTTGTCTACAGCTCTGCTTTGTGCCTGGCTATAGCCGGACAGTAAAAGTACTGCGAGGGTCAGGTAAAGCAACAATAAAAGATCAAATTCAGGTTTGCCGGCATCGGCAAAAGCGGCTTGTTTCATAATGGTTCAACATTTTGGGATGAATAAATAGGTTAGAGCGCCCGGTAGCCTTTTTCTAATATCAAGACAAGGAAATCAGGCCTTACCCCTATAAAATGGTTTCTTAACCT
>CAXYKQ010000006.1:0-6755 GCA_964277835.1 uncultured Edaphocola sp.
TTTTTAGCTCTTTGATAAATAGTAGAACGGTCAATCCGGCTGATCGGTCTGCCATCGATATCAGATTCTATAAAATATTGGTAAATTTTCGGGCGCATATCCTCCATGAAGAACCTCAAACGCCCGAAAACGGGGTAGATACGCATGATGGAGTGCCGGGTCTGGTACATATCGTAATAGCCGAGGATAGTTAAGACCAAAATGATGGCAAAAAATACAGACCAGTTTTTACTTAAAAAGAAGGTCAAGCCGAGGGTTCCTAAAAGAAGAAGAGACGAAACAATAACAAAGCCTTTCCGCATACTAATTTCCTATTGCTTGGTGGAATTTATAATAAAAATGCGAACTTAGAATTATTAAATTACTTAAAAAAATAAAAAAGTACTTTTAGTATTTTTTAAGAGAAAAGTAAGGTGAATAGACTTATTAAATAGTAGTACTTTAGGCAATTCTGTCATTCCCACACATATACTTTTATGAGAATAGAGTTTAAAATCCTGAAGCTATACAAACATCACAATCGGGGACAATTTATTATTGCAAAACAATTAAATTCCAAAGAACCACTTATTAAACAGGATCAATATTTATTAAACAATATTCCGGTTTATCATTATTTGGAAATGTATCCTTTTATTGGTGATGAAGGTACTCAATTTGACATTTATGTCTTTCGGCCATCTGAACTGAGCAATTATTCGACAGACTATTTTATGGAAGGGGAAATCGTTGACCTTATAATATAAAATGTATGATCACGTTTATGGAGGGATGAACAAACAATTGCTGATTTTGGTCCTATTTGAGATAGAAAAATTAAATTAGCTGTTCTAATACAAAAACTCATTAATTATAACTCGTATAAAAATTAATTAACACATTGAAACAATCAAATTTTTTGATCCTGTTATTGAGCATTTTAATTTTCACTCAGGCAAGAGGACAAAAATCCTCAGAACTAGATGTAACCACCACAACATTTGCCTGGACACCTTCTACCAAACATACCAGGGTCAATGGACTGGCTGTAGGCCTGAATGCCAAACCCTGGCGGGATAGCGTAGCGATTCAAATTAATGGCATGAACCTGGAAATGGGCCCTATGGGATTGGTTATCGGTTTATGGGGCACTATGTATGGGCTTATCGGCCATAATGATGCAAGCGGGCAAAGAATAAGTTTCTTCTCTAAATATGGTTTTGATAGTCTGGATACAATCCCGCTATACAGCACCCATCTGAATGGTTTTTCTTTCAGTATGTTTGGGCTGCTGGAAACGTATAATAAAGGACTTTTTATCAACGGGCTTGCAGGTGATAGTTATCAAATGAAAGGGGTCCAGGTTAGCGGCTTAATCAATCATACAAGCGAACTGCAAGGCGCTTCTATAGCCTTATTATCCAATACCGCTACAAAAGCAAAGGGATTACAAATCGGTTTGATCAATAAATGTCTATCCGGCAATATTGTACAAATCGGTTTGTTCAACCGCATCGGCAGTCGCGTTATGCCGTTTGTAAATTTCAGTTTTAAGAAAGAAAAATCCTTGTCGTCAGAAATGGTTAAGTAACCGTTTAACGCTGTTGATCAAAAGACCAACAAAGGCATAAAAATAGATGAGCACAGTCCTTTTGATTAAATTTACAGAACAATATTATTTCAGATCACTCGTTAATCCATCCCGGATATGGCCATAATCAATCCCAGCATCAACTTCAACGGCAATGCAGAAGAAGCGTTCCTGTTTTATCAATCCGTTTTCGGCGGCAACTTTGGAAGAATCGTACGGTTTAAAAATCTTTCAGGTTCCGAATACCCAATAGCGGAAGATGAGGCCGAAAAAATCATGCACATCACTTTGGCTATTGGCAATAATACACTCATAGGCAATGATGTGCCGCAAAGCATGGGCCGGGTAAATGAACAGGAAGACCGGTCTAAAATCTCCATCAGCGCAGCCAGCCTGGAAGAAGCGGCCCATTTATTTAAGGGGCTTACTGCAGGCGGTAGTGTAGAAGTACCCATGAACGATAGTCCCTGGGGCTCTTATTTCGGTATGTTCCGCGATAAATACGGCATTGAGTGGATGATTGATTTCAACCCGAATGAGCAAGGTGGCGCTTAAATTTTTCTTGATATAACACTATACTTAGACCATGAGCAAAGTCATCGCGGCCATCAATATGACCCTGGACGGCTATTGTGACCACACCGCAGTAAACCCGGATGCAGCCCTACACGATCATTATACGGAGCTTTTGAAAAGTGCTGGTATCATCTTATATGGCAGCACTACTTACAAGCTGATGCAATACTGGCAAGACCTGTTACAGCAGCCTTCCGGTGAAGCTGCTATGGATGATTTTGCCGCTTCCATTGACCAAATCCCGAAAATCGTATTTTCGCATAAATTACAGGAAACGGGTTGGGACACCGCACAACTGGCCCAACAATCTCTTGAAGCAACAGTAGTTGCCCTCAGGCAACAGCCAGGTAAACCTGTACTGGTAGGCAGCCCGGGCCTCATCCGCCAATTACTGCAGCTCAAGCTTGTTGACGAATACCAGATTTGTGTACACCCCGTTGTTGCCGGTAGCGGTAAACCACTATTTGAAAATATAGACAGTACCTTATTTAAACTGGTGCATACTAAAACATTTAACAGCGGAGCGGTAATCCTGTATTAACAGGTGGCCGAACAGCAAGATTAACGGCAGCGGTCTGACAGTCTCCGATTCTTTATATAATAACCTTTAAAAATGATACCTGATTACAAATTGAAAGCCTTAGTTACTACACTTCTTCTTTTTTTAACCCTCACGATCAATGCGCAGACTTACCCCTTTGCCAGAAATTTTACTAACGGAAAGATCTTCCTTAATGATTCCAGCCAACTCGACGGGCAGGTAAAATGGTGGCCGCATCAGAATAGCAAACTACAGTTCCGGCTGAATGAGAACGCCGCGACCAATAAATATGCCCCAGGAGAAATTATGTCCTTTTCTACAGGTAAACTGGTATTCAAGGCACTTTTTGACCTCGATGTTTATGCAGAGAGCTACCCGTTAATCGGGAAAACGACCCGGATCAAACATACATTTGGTGAGGAGATCAGCACAGGCATTTTTAATATTTATTATGTACTGATTACCGGCTATAACCCTGTGAGTGGTGTAGCAGAAATTTATCCAAATGTGTATTTTAAGAAAAAGGTCAATAATAAATCCGTATATGCGGCATATCCATCAGGAATACGTATGAAGGATAAGAAATATGAAAAGGCTAAAGAAAACCTATATATCTTTTTTGAAGATTACCCTGAAATAATAGAAAAAATAAAACGATATAAACAACAGGACGATTTCTTCCAGATTGTTGCCGCAATCGCCCGGAAAAACACCTCTAATTGATCAACCATTCTCATGCGCACTTTTATAATAGGCGATATTCACGGCTGCTATGAAGAATTGATAGCACTAATAGCACAGGCAGAAATCAGCGATGCAGACCGGCTGATCGCATTGGGCGATATCGTGGACCGCGGCAATCAATCGAAGGAAGTCTATGAATACTTAAAAAACAGGCCCAATAGTGTCGTATTGATGGGCAACCATGAAAGAAAACATCAGAAGGGCATCCTGAGTTATGCCCAGGAAATCGTCAAAGTGCAGTTTGGCGACGAATATGAAGCCTTCCTTAATTGGATCAATACCCTCGGCTATTATTATGAAACCGAAGAGGCCATTATCGTGCATGCTTTCTTTGAACATGATGTAGCCCTGCAACAGCAAAAAGAAGCCGTACTCTGCGGGGCAACATCCGGAGACCGCTATTTAAGTAAAAAGTACCCGGAGGGTGAGTACTGGACGGAGTTTTATACCGGTGATAAACCTATCATATATGGAAACCATGTGGTCGGTGACCAAGCTAAAATATATAATAACACTTATGGCATTGATACCGGGGCCTGCCATGGAGGCTATTTATCCGCTATAGAGTTACCGGGCTTTATCGTACACCAGGTGAAAGCTACGAAGGATTATTGGGAGGAAGCACAAAAGGAAGGGCAGCTTCCGGTGCTACAAGCAAAAAACTGGCAAGACATGAGCTTCGAGGAAATCGACAAGCTACTCCATAAACTTGCTTATATTGAAGCGCCCGCCGTAAAAAATTACCTGGACGAGATCCGTCAATGGAAGGAACAATTGAAACAAGATTATGTATCTATCAAAGAACAAATCGACCAACTGGCCCGACAACTGCTAGTCAACAACCCGGAAACTTTCAGCAGGGAAGCGAATCAATATGCCTTCAAAACCTATCTGTTCAAAAGTAGGTCAAACAACCTTAAATCAGAAGATCTGCAAAAGGGATTGAATACGCCGGGTAAAATAGAAAAAGTAAAAAAACAATTGAGCTAAATTTCAATAAATAATTCACAAACAGTAAAATGGATCTCATACCAGGACAGCATTTTATTCAGACAAGAAAGCGGTCAGGTCGATCGAAGTCATAAGGCGGGCATTACTGAACCTTTTAATGCTATTTTTTATAATTTAGTGAGCGGCCGACCAGATTGAAAAAGACTTAATCATCCATATCGCGATGACTTCTAATAACCCGCAAGCCATTAAGGAGCTGACCAAGATCGTCGAAAATATTAAACTCATAAATAATTCAAAATAATACAACTATGATCGATATCTTAAATAAACCGGAGTTATCCGCACTCTTAGGTAAGCTCCGGGAAGATGACCTGCCGGCATTCGGGGCCATGAGTGCGCAACACATGGTAGAGCACCTGGCATTTACGGTCGCTTTCTCCAATGGTAATGCACCGCAGCAACGCCATTATCCCCCAGAAAAGGAACAAAAGATCAAAGCATTTATTATAGATTCCGATCATGATATGCCCATTAGCTTTAAGTCCCCCGTACTGCCTGCTGAAGGACTCCCGCTACTGCGCCACGGTAATTTAGCGCAAGCTATTGATCAACTCAATATAGAACTACAGCAGTTTGATCATTACTTTGCGCTTCATCCATCAGCAGAACCGGTAAACCCGACGATGGGCGCATTAAATTATACGGAATGGCTCCGGTTCCATAACCGCCACTTCACCCACCATTTTAAGCAGTTCAAACTACATTAGAACCTATACACTAGTAACAACGAATATGAAACGATACTTACTGATCTTTTATTTAGTACTAAGTAACTCAGCAACTTTTAGCCAGGTGGCTGCTACCACAGACTTATACAAGACTATCTTGAGCAAGGATAGCTTGCTGTTTGAGGTTGGCTTTAATACCTGCGACATCAGGCAGTTTGAAAATTTATTGAGCGACAGCTTAAAATTTTACCATGATAAAAACGGGCTGTCGGGTAAAGAAAAATTCATTGCCGATTTAAAAAATGGTCTTTGCAAAGACCCGGCAAAGCGACAGGTAAAACGGATTTTAGTCAAAGAAACCACCGAAGTATATCCTTTATATAAAAATGATGTGCTTTATGGCGCAGTTCAAAATGGTGTCCATATGTTTTACGAGGGTGGAGCAAATCAACCGGGCATAGCAAAATTTACCCATGTCTGGCAATTGGAAAAAGGAGAGTGGAAACTACTCACCTCTTTTAGTTTTGATCACCAGGCCTATAAACAGCCGGAAACCACGAAACCTACTTTTGATAACGATACCACGATCAGCATTTGGTTGCAAGAAAATAAGATACCGGTGCTGGGCCTGGGCATTATTGAAAACGGGCAATTACAGCAGGTAAAAGTTTACGGGGAGATCAGGAACGGTATAGGCGCACCTTACAATACCATTTTTAATGTAGCTTCCTTAACCAAGCCAGTGACAGCGCTGGTAGCCTTGAAATTGGTCAGCCAGGGTAAATGGAACCTGGATGAACCCCTTTATAAATACTGGACGGACCCGGATATCGCAAAAGATCCCAGGCACAAACTACTCACTACAAGGTTTATCCTCAGCCACCAGGGCGGCTTCCCCAACTGGCGCCGGATGAATAAAGACGGGAAACTTAATCTCCAATTCGAGCCGGGCACGCAATACCAATATTCCGGCGAAGGCATGGAGTACCTGAGAATAGCACTGGAAAAGAAGTTCAAAAAATCCTTGCAGCAATTGGCCGAAGAACTCATTTTTCAACCTTTGCAAATGAAAGATACCCGTTATGTATGGAATGCAAAAGTCGATACGACAAGATTTGCCGTGGGTTATGATGCCAAGGGCAACATTTATAAAACTGTAAAAAATACAAGCCCTAATGCTGCCGATGACCTCCTGACAACCGTAGAAGATTATGGGAAATTTTTAGTCAGCGTAATGAACGGAGAAGGCTTGTCCGAAACGGTGTTTGAAGCTATGAAAACAGCGCAGGTAGCCAGTACAAAAGGGAAGCATTTCGGATTAGGTTTTGAGATCTATGACCTCGGTAAGGGGCAATATGCTTTATCTCACGGAGGCTCGGACGAGGGCGTTCAGACTATCGTGTTTATATTGCCACAAACCGGGAAAGGTCTTTTGATCTTTACCAATTCCGATAATGGAACTGCGGTATATGAAGCCCTTATCCGACACTACCTGGGTGATTATGGCCAGAAAATAATTGAAACGGAAATGAACTAAAGCCCGGTAATAGCTTTATTAAATGACAACAAAATTAAGCATAAGAACATTAGACCATGAGCTTCCCAAATATAAAGGAAACAAAATACTTTCGGAATTAATAAA
>CAXYKQ010000007.1:0-4131 GCA_964277835.1 uncultured Edaphocola sp.
GCAGTGAGCATTTTACGCGCGTCACCTTTAGAGGGGAAAATACCTGAAGCTGCAAAATACGTGATGGGATCGAGGCCCTCTTCCAGGGAAGCTTTATCATAAGTAACCTGTGGAACGCCGTCCATAATTTCCAGTAATTGCTGTTCGTTCAGGGCAGTCAGCGCCTCTTTAGTGGCCTTCCCGAACAAGATCTCCGTAGCTTGTTGCGCAAATGCAAGATCCTCTTTAGAGTGTACCATCGTGGTGATCTCTTCAGCCAGGCGTTTTTGCAAAATACGGGTATGCGGTGCGGATTCGTGTTCCGTTATCAGCGCTTCAATTTCCGGGATAGGAATAAAGGTAAAGATCTTAATGAAATTCTTAGCGTCCTCATCCGATACATTCAGCCAGAATTGGTAGAATAAATAAGGCGATGTTTTAGTGCGGTCCAGCCATACATTGCCGCCTTCGGTCTTGCCGAATTTGCCGCCATCGGCTTTCTTGAGCAGCGGGCAGGTAAAAGCATAGACATCGCTCCCGCCCATCCTGCGTATTAGCTCAGTCCCCGTGGTGATATTGCCCCACTGGTCGGCGCCACCGGCCTGCAATTTTACCCCTTCGTGCTTATTAAGGTGATAGAAATCATAGCCCTGGATCAGCTGGTAGGAGAATTCCGTAAAGCTTAAGCCAAACTCCAGACGTTTTTGCACGGAATCTTTAGCCATCATATAGTTCACCGAAATGTGTTTACCGGCATCCCTGATGAAATCTAAGAAGCTATAATTTTTAAACCAATCGTAATTATTGACGATTTTTGCGGCATTGGGCAAGGAAGCATCAAAATTCAAAAATTTTTCGAGCTGTTGTTGAATGCCTTTTAGATTTTTATCCAGAGTGTCTGCGTCCAGTAAATTGCGTTCTGCTGATTTACCGGTCGGGTCGCCTATCATTCCCGTTGCCCCTCCAACCAGGGCTATGGGGCGGTGCCCGTTCCTTTGCAGGTGCATTAAAATAATGATCGGGAGCATGCTACCGATATGTAAACTGTCGGCAGTAGGGTCAAAGCCGATATAGGCACTCACTATTTCTTTTTCCAGGATCTCTTCTGTACCGGGAATTATATCTTGAAGCAGCCCGCGTTGTCTCAGTTCGGGAATGAAGTTGTTCATTAGGTAATTGCTGTTTGTACGGCGGCAAAAATATCAAGAAAAACGCATAGGGCTTGCATTTACGCTTATTATTTTTGTTCTGGTCTGCCTCTGTTTGCAAGGGTATAATTTATCGATGAATTAATTTAATTCATATCTATATTCCCCATTTTGAATTATCTTTGCTGGTTCATACTGCTTGCTTTCCGGCGCGTTAAAAAAACGTGTTGTAACCCGGAGAGAAAATTGCTATGACGGATCAAATTAAACTTATATCGCTTGAATACTACAAGACGCTTTTTATTGACGGGCATATTGCTGAGTGCAGCAGGTATGCTTAATGCCCAAAGCAGGATTTATGTAAATGAGTACCTGAACATTGGTGTGGGTGCGCGTGCATTAGCTATGGGTGGGGCCCAGGCGGCAAGTACGGCTGATGCTTATTCGGTATACTGGAATCCCGCCGGCCTGGTGCGCATGCAGCATGATGCGGAGCTTGGACTGATGCATGCAGAATACTTCGCCGGGATTTTTCAATATGACCATGGAAGTTTCGGCCTTAAGCTGAAAGATAAAAAAAGAGCGGTAGGGCTATCTTTTACCCGCTTTGGAGCCAATAATATTCCCTATACTATCGACTATGTGCAGCCGGACGGCTCTTTTGATGAGTCTAAATTAAAAGATATTTCGGCTTCGGATTATGCGTTCAATATCAGTTACAGTCAATTGCTGAACTGGTTTAAGAATAATGCTAAAGTAAAAGCAAGTTTAGGGGCAAATGCCAAAATTATTTATCGCCATGTTGGATCAATGTCCCAGGCGTGGGGCGCGGGTATGGATTTAGGCATACAGTTCTACTCCGATAAATGGCGCCTGGGTATTTCTGCCAGAGACATCACTACTACCACGACCAGCTGGAGCTTTAATTTCACAGAACGCGAAAAAGAAGTGTTTCGTCAAACAGATAACGAAATTCCTATTAAGTCGTATGAGGTGATGTACCCCCGCCTGAACGTAGCTTACGGCAGGTATTTCTTCAAACCGGAAAATAAATTTCAATTGCTGGCAGAGCTCGCTGCAGATATCACAACGGACGGTAAACGCCTGACATTGCTGTCGACAAATGTGATCAGCATAGATCCGAGACTTGGGCTGGAAGCGTCTTATAAAAACACTATCTTCCTGAGAGCGGGCATTAGTAACCTATACCGCGCCCTGGACAATACAGATACGACAAATACGCAAAAATACCTGGTCTATCAACCGGCAGTAGGTGTTGGGTTTAAGATTAGCCAGCTGCATATAGATTATGCTTTTACCAGCCTGAACATGCAAAGCAACCCATTGTATACACATGTTGTTTCGCTGAAACTGAATTTTAATAAAAAAGCAAAAAAGACAGCGGATACAAACAGCCCCTTACCGGGCAACGGCCAGTCTCCTCAGGAAAGTCCCAGTATCAACGCGCCTGTTACCGTTCCCCAGCCAGCGACTAAACCAGATCAACCTAAACCCTAAAAGATTTCCAATTGTGAAATAAGGATCATTTGGAGTCAAATATAAATTAGCATGAAAAAAATAAATTACAATCTTTCTATATTATTAGTATTGTTATTTGGTTCCGTCAACACCTTTGCCCAGGTGCTGGGTAATGAATGGATCAATTACAACCAGACGTATTTTAAATTTAAAGTATGGGAAAACGGCGTTTATCGTATTCCACAAAGTCTTTTGCAGGCAAATGGCCTGGGAAGTATACCCGGGAGCCAGTTTTCCTTGTTCAGGGACGGTGTGCAGGTGCCTGTGTACGTAAGTACCAGCGGAACTTTAGGTGCCGGTGATTATATCGAGTTTTATGGAGCTAAGGCCGATGGTAAAACACTGGACCGGGAAATGTACCAACCTAATGCCAATCTACAGGGAGATCCGGAAGTAAGCTTGATTTCGGACACTGCCTGTTATTTCCTGACCTTCGGGGGGGCAAATAACCAGAGACTGACCCTGCAGGCTAATGTTATTCCACCATTGCCGCCTGCTGCGGAGCCTTATTGCCGGGTGACCTTATGGCCCAATGAAAATATAAGAAATTATGCCTTTTCAAGCGGGGAGAGCTATTATAAAGAAACCGCGCAATCTTTATACTATTATTCTGCCAAACAAGACAAAGGAGAAGGCCTTGCTTATTCCGTTTATAACAGGGTAGACCTGACTTTTCCGACCGTTGCTCTTTACGCCCCGGCAAATCCCATCCTGGCTTCGGCCTACTTTTTTAATAACAAGTTGAATAACCAGAGAGTTAATGCTTATGTTGGCGGCTGGGAAGTATATCGTGATACATTAAATGCATTCGATTATGTCCAGAACGAATTACCCGTTGAGGAATGGTATATGATCGCTAATAATACTCCTGTACTCTACAACACATTTAATAGTCCCCTGATCAGTATTCTAAAATCGACGCTCAGCTATAACCGGACCTTTGATTTCAATAACGTTTCTAAACTGAATTTTACAGTAGCCGGAAATGGCGCTGCCCAAAGGCTGGTGCTGTCTAACCTGAATACTTCGGCTACGAATACCGTAGTTGATTTTAATACAAATAACCTGTATCATCTTACCGGCAACCAGGTAATGTTAAGCCCGGTGTCCCAACAAAGAAATTTGTTTTTTGCCAATAGCATAAAGACTATTTCCGGTTTAACACCTGTAATATTCAGGGATTATACCAATACGGCTAACCAGGGCAATTACATTGTTTTATCACATGGTCAGTATATTAATCATCCCAATGGAAGTGTCAGCCAATACGCCAGTTACCGACGTTCCGCTGCGGGAGGGGGCTACCAGGTGGTGGTGGTAGATGTTAATGACCTCTACAATCAGTTCGGTTATGGCAATGAATATCACCCGATAGCCATAAAGCGATTTTTGAAATATACGCAGGCCAGCACGAGCTGGGTCAACAAGCCCGAGTATATGTTCATTCTCGGCAAAGGGTTAACCT
>CAXYKQ010000008.1:0-3830 GCA_964277835.1 uncultured Edaphocola sp.
CTGAGACTGACGCCGCAACCTGATTTATAGACCGGGAAATTGGCCGGCGGGAGGGCTTACAGGCTCCTTGCCGGCTTATTTTTACACAACATTTTTTTAGATAACAATACTGCTCATTATTATGCCGACGAAAACCTGGCTCGCATCATAGCAGGACTTGTTTTGTTGATAAAGGTACCTGAAGGGTTATTCCATTCAAAAGCTTTATTGCGCCTGTTGTTGCTTGACTTTGCTTAAGGGCGATTACTTACGGACCCGCAGCACTATTCCCGAATGAGAACAAGCTTTTACGCTGGTAATTTTATCCGTTGTACCTGGCTGTCGGGCGGATTGTATCAATAGCTTTCATGAAAACAGGATGTGATTGCCGGATATGTTCGAATAATGACAGCAAAGTGTTTGTTCCCTAAACTTCTATTTGATAAAAATCAATTGCTTTTTGTTTTAAAGGGTTAGTGCTCCAGGCTTCCCAGGTACAGGTATAAGGATCGTAGCCACATTTAAGTGGCGCACTGTAAAGATCTCCCGGATCATCGAGGTAGGCCCTGCAATCGGTGCAGATATGCCGGAACTCACAATCTTTACATTTACTCACTTTGTCTTTGTTGATATTCCAATGTCGTTTAAATCCCGGTTGATCAATCGCCGCCGCCAGACTTGTGTCCCGGATATTGCCAAAACTTTCCGGCATGCCCGGGCAGTTTTTTATCGCACCGGTTTCGTCTATCGCGATTTTCCGGTTCAGGCAGGTATTGTGATTGACCGACTCCAGGTAATGCTGTAACGTGGGGGTAAAGAAATCGGCCTGTACCAGTCCGCAGCTGTTACTTTGCGATAAGTCTTTCCGTGTATAAATAATACCGGCCGTTTCGCGGCTTTCCGATGCCTGGTTGTAGTTAATGATCCGGTTCAGGAATGGGAAGGTTGCCTTATAAGCTTCCAGCGTTTCTATACCCGTATCCAGTTGAATTATTAAGGTTATATTTTCGAGTTCGCAGGTGTTACAGAGGGTCAAGAGTTGACTTATGGCCGTACAGTTGGTGGGTTTACAAACCCTGATTTCCAGGGTATAACAACCTAATGCCGTTAATTGCATCAAAATACCAGCCAGGTCGGGTGCTGCAAATTGCTGCATGGTTACAATAGCGTTGGTAATGACAGCAGGATGGTCAAAGTTTTCTGCAATGGGCACAAATTGTGCTGCAACTTCCCGGTTGCATTCGAAAATCAGCTCTTGCTCAAAGAGGAATTCAAAATATTCTGAGAGGATACCTAAAGCCTCCGGATCTGTGCCCTCTTTCTGTATGACCTCCTGGATAGAACAACCATCGTAGGTCTTCAGCAAAGAATACATCGCATTGGGGATCGTATAGAATTTGCAGCGTTGTTCGTCGATGATTAATGACCTGCTGATTCCAGGTACCAACAGACAGCTCGAAAATAATTTAAATACAGTTTTTTTCATAGGATAGGAGGCTAAATCAGCCTGGAAATTAATTTATAAAAATCCTTTTTTTGATAGGCATTGGTATCAAACCGCTTTGAAACTTCTTTCGGCGCTTTGTTAACAGAGCTCAGTTTCACCGCACCCCAGGACTTATCGCCGGCAGGCAGTAAGTTATGTTTTCGCAATTGCGCTATTGCTGCAGGGAAAATAGCTTCCAGTTTATAGAGTTCCATAAGATAAATATTGTGCGATTAATTTTTCCAGGTTGTAATGGCAAGGCCCGGAAACCATTCCAAATTGACCGATTGGGTTTACTTCAAGAAAAACATACTCATTGCCAGGTGTTACTATCATGTCTATTGAGCCGCAATTCAATTGAATCGCGTTCATAAAGCGGATGATTTTATCTTTTATATCAGCCGGCAGTTCAAAAGGCACATTCCGGTTGGGCTTCACCCGGTCATAATTTCTGTAATCCAGTTTAGTTTGTTCGTTTTGCTGAGAAAAAATGGCCATAGCAGCTATTTGGTCGTGGATGAAAAATATCCGCAGTTCGGCAAATTTGTCTACATATTTTTGTACCAGTGAGGGGAAGAAGGTGTCTGATAAACCGGCGAGAGTTTCCGCTCCCATTTCGGCAGTTTCGCTATAGGCGCCATAGCCATTATTAAAAAAGACGAGGCCTTCGTTAATACTTTTAGTAATGACCCTTCCCGGTTTGGCTACAAATGCCTGGATTTCTCTTTTACGCGTGGTGATCAGTGTATCCGGAACATTAAGCCCGGCTTTAGCGGCAGCAAACTGGTAGTATGTTTTATTGTTGACGCTCCTGGTGTACGCATTAATGCCGGTTTTGCTATCTTCCAGGTAGCGGTGCACAAAATCATCCAGGTTTTTCAACTCTGCTTCCAGGTGTTGCGCCAACTGTTGCTCCACAAGTGAGCTGATATTTTTAGGACGGCAACTCCAGTTTAAAAAGCCCCGCCGGTACCAGTAGGAAGTGCATTGCGTGAGATCAATCACACGATCGTTAACCAGTAATTCAAAACGGGTAAGCTGGTTATTTTGAACATTCAAAGTAACTAAGTCTACCTGGTCGGATTCGTTTATCCGGAACCATTGTGTTCCGAAAGCATCAAGCCATTCGATCACTTCATTTGTGCTGCCGTCATCGTTATCTGAGAAGATCAGTACCATAGTGTTTGTTAAAAAGGGGTAAACAGGTAATTATCCGGCAAACCATATTGCTTTCTTATCTCCGGCAAACGATCATTAATCGTGTTCCAGAATTCCGGGTTTGTAAAGCTTTCTGTTCTCAATATAAAATTAACCAGAGATTCTTTATCAACGGCGCCTTCTTTTACCGCTTGTTCCAAAAGTGGTTTAAAAAATTCCTGGCGAAGCTTAACGTCGGTAATATGAGAAAAGAAGATAAGCTGCATGCTACTGACAATCTCACCTACTTCCTTTTCGCCGAAATACCGGCCTTGCTTTTTGTAAAAATGATAGATGTTTTTATTTTGAATACTATCTTCGGTCAATAACCTGCGGTCCAGCTGTACTTGAACTTCCTGGCCTTCCTTCGAATACGCATATTTTAATTTCCGGATCCGCTGATCATTAATTAAGAAGCGGATCAGCTGTTCGCCTTCCTGCTTGCGGGAGGCATTTACAGTCGAATTGAATTCTTTAAGCGCAAGCGCAATTACCGGCTCCCTGTTTTGTGCAATATCAAAGTATTTAATTAAGGCCACGTTACTGCTGATCAGGTAAAGGATAATCTCCTCAAACGGTTTCCTGCTGACTAGTTTCGCCAACATTTTTTTGCTCTGAACCGAGTCGCTTGTGAAATAATACGCGGCCGTCAGATAAGGAATAACAGTTTCCTTATATTCTTCATCTGAAACATAAGGTTCACAGTAGTTGATTACTTTTTTATAATCGTTCTCCAACACCAGTGAATCGCAAAGTTTTTCTAAGCTTACTTTATCCATTCTTAATTCCTGCTTTGGGGCCAACAATAACGGCGCTGGCACAAACTTTCTTTTTGCCATAACCGGACCTTGAATTAAGACTATGATGAAAAAGAAAATAACAAATGAATACGTCGGTAAGTTTTTCATAAAGTTATAGTTTAGTCGTCCTGACGACGAGTTGTGTTCCATTTAAAAAGAATCATTAAGTATAGGTAGGTAAAAGGGGCTGTCTCAAAAGCCGGATCAGCCCCAATGAACTAAAATGTGATGTTATTTATACCACCATTCTTGCGTACCTTTAAACTTTTCGGTGCCCATGCCCTGGATGACCAGCTGCCCGGTACTGTTCAGGGATACCTGCATGTCATACCATTCCCCTTTGGCTCCGCACTTGGAATATTTTGATG
>CAXYKQ010000009.1:0-11509 GCA_964277835.1 uncultured Edaphocola sp.
ATGGCATCAACATGCGCATTTTGTGCATAGAAATAACCATAACCCGGGCGGTCCCCGTTTTTATCGTATTCCAATTTGGTCATTTGACCAAATCCGGAAAGTGCAGCCAGGTTCCAGGCTCCTTCAAACCCGACCTTAATTTGGCCACGGTAAGAATACATCTGGGACCGATTCGTGATTACCGGCACATAGTTTCTTAAAGCAACCGGGACATTTTTACTGAAGCTTGGCCCGGTGCTGTTTTTCCCTCCCATGCTAACCCCTACAGATACTCCTTCATTCTTACCTTTCAATCCATAACGGGTATTGTAACCGGTACCTTGAGACCAACCGGCACTCATGGCCACATCCTGGCCTAGTACCTGAGCACTCTTAAAATTTACGCCAAGATTGTAAGAGGCGTCTACATCCGCACCAGACTGTGAGCCCGCCCCTAAGGACAGGTTAACTCCTGAGGTTGCATGAGGGACGACATTTACATTAGCACTTAATGACGCCCCAATGTCCGCACTTACGCCCCTGTAATTGCTGAAATTAAGTGCCCCCGTAAATGCTACTTTTAAATTAAGAGGTGGTCCGCCGGCACCAGCAAACTCCCAAATACCGGTCATGCCAATTTTAGTATTTTTCTCCGGCTTGATATTGATCTGTTTGGAAATAGTCTCGCCATTAAAATCATCCGGCAGGCCGCGTACATGGCGATTGATCACCCCAGGGTTGATATTCCAGCCATAACCTACCCAGCTGGCTTCCTGGTCCATATCCCCGCCACTGTGGTAGGAAATATTGATCGGGTAGCCCTCAATATCCAGCAAAGGAATATTGTAGACAAAATCGCCGGTAAACAAATCTACCATATCCGTAGTGCCTACGGGTTCAAAACTGGCTACTTCGGGTTGTGTAGGCCCGGAAGTAAGCGCACTTGCTACCAGCGGAGCTACCAATTGAAAAGCCAGGGAAAAAAATACAATTCTCGCGGTGGTTTTAAACCAATACTTATTGTACAGCATATTTAATTATTTATCGTCGGTTATGGCTATTTTTTTATCTAAATCGCTTTTTTGAAAGGATGCTTTAATAATGCCGTTCCGGAACAAACGATCATTAAAAGCCAGCTGAACTTCTTCACTTTTTATATGGGTATTATCAAAGTTCAGCACTATAGTTTCATGACTGATCAGGTTATGATTGTTCTCAAACCAATAAGCAGCCGGTCTCAACGTATCTCGACCATCAATCAGCCAGATATCTTTTGAAGCCTGGTTCAAAAAATAATCCAGCCTTGCATTATACTCTTCCAGGCCGCTAACACCATGCCGGAGCGGCGATTCGCCGGAGCCTTCCACCTGGATATCAATATTAAACCGGTACATCTTATTTAAGGCCTCCTGCCGTTTTACCCGGACGGAGTCCGGCTCGTCTTCGCTCAAGGCAATAAGACTTGACGGCCGGTACCGGATCACATAGTTGATCCCGTTATAACTTTTACGCTGTACCCAACCACTCTTTTCGCTACCGGCATAAGCATCCAGTTCAGCAGCAGAAAATTTTTGCAGCCCGTCACAGGAAAACAGGAAAAGCAGGCCGGGTAATAAAAGATTTCTTACTCGTCTCATCTTAAAGTCCTTTCGCGTATTTAGTATTGACATATTTAATCAGTTGCTGGGTATGATCGTAATAATCGTCATGGTACAAAACCGTTCCCATACCATTAGCGCCGATAACCAATCTCAGGTTTTCCTGTTTCCCATATTCGTCTATCAATGGGTTCAGGCGGTTCCAGACCTGCTCATTGATCTCCTGGCTCAATTGCTCTGCCTGGATATCATATTGGCGTTGCGCACTCATATAATTGCTGTAAAGCTTTTGTAACTCTTCCTTTGACATTCGCGCATCATTACTACCTGCCTGTAACAGCCGCTTCAGGCTATCCGCAGCGACACCCGCCTGCTTCAACTGCTGCGTGCCATTAGTCTCCAGGTCTTTTTTCATCTGGAATTCATTGACCAGCTTGATCACATCCACAACTGCTATTTTCTTTTGTATATGGTTAAACAACACAAAGGAAATGCCCATACAAACGGCTGCAACGGCAAGGATGATTATAATTGTCTTCTTCATAATTTTATTTACTTCTTGTTATTTGATCAGGTCGGGGTTTACATATTTAAAAGGAATCTGGTAGACTTTCCCAGCCGAATTAGATATTTTCAAAACATAATCTTTTATATGGTTTAAGGATAAATACTCCTTAAGATTAAGTTCGTAACGGTTATCGCCAATTACGGCATCCAGCTTTTTCAACTCTTTTGGCAAGGCTACCGCATTTTTATTTTTATCCAGCAGTTCAACCTGGAGCACCTCAGCATTAAGATCTCTGAGCGTATATTTGATCTTTATAATCCCCGGCGCATACAGCTGATAAACACCGGATTCTTTCTCTAAATCTATATAAGCGGGGTTCAGCGAGACGGACTTTAATATACTATCCTCCACAATCGTAAACTGCCAGGGTTCGGCGGCACCCAGTAAAAGATCTTTATAATAAGCATCCACCGTCCAGGCATAGGTATTGCCCACCTGCAATGGCTTCGCATAGATCGGGTAATTCACACTCATCTGCATCAACCCTTTTTCCTCGTAAACATGATTATTCCGCTTGATCGCGTTAATCGCATTCTGATCCTTCTTCATCTCTACGACTTTGATCTTGTAAGCAAGACTGGAAGCAAACGGGTAGTTGGCCACCCAGCTCAGCATAGGATTCAGCTCATAAAGCTCAGCCTTGTTCCCGGGGTCCACCAGGTTGATCAGGAAAAGATCTTCATTCTTGCCAAACGTACAATCCTCCACCCCGGTAATTGTACTTTCCCCATCTGCACTCTGTAAAATAACACAGTATTGCAGCGTTCCTTCCGGCAGCCGGTCGAACAGTTCAAAAAGCTCCTTTACAGAAGTTGAAGAGTATTCGAAAACAGCACGATGCGCATGCTCCCCTATATTATTCACTCCGGGCTGGGCCAGAAACTTTAATGTATAGGAAACCTTGTACGGTTGGTTCCGGTATTTTACCGTTCCTTTAAGCAATACATTTTTGGGCGTATTTGACCCAGAAGTGACCTGGAAGTCAAACAGGCTCTTCTTATTCAGCATACCCGCATCTACCGTAGCCAGGCTTACCGAAAAGTCGCCCCCCTGGCTGTAAGCCACTAGCGTGATCATCTGCAACAGCAGGTAAGTCAACAGCAATCTCAGGTTTACTACTTTATTCATGTCTGTATTTGTTTAATTAGATAATTTCATTTTCAACTGCCAGTTCAGGCTAAGCCCGGCAAACACCAGGTTAGTCCAGGGATCAGCAGGGTTCAGTTTGAATTGCATCAACCGGCAATTGGCCCTGATACTTACCGGCACGCGCTGCAAGCGATACATGCCATTCAGGCCAAGTCCGTATTTACAAATGCCGGATTCATTAAAGCCCATATCTACCGTTCCGTTAAGGCTGATTGTCTTCAGATTCCTGCCACCGCCAAGACCAATATTGATGCTGTTGTTGAATGCAGGCAATACGGCATCCTGAATACCGGTATTAATGCCCGAATAGGCGATATTGCCGCTAAGGTTGGTTGTAGCTCTAGTGTACATCGCATTGAATTGAACCATCGTACTGCCATACTTAAGCGTGTCCAGGATACTGTTGTTCTTATTGCCTACCAATGTAAAGCGAAGGCTATAGGTTTTCCGCTTGATCTGGTAATTCACTTTAGCCGTCCACACCTCGCCTACAACCGGCTTTTGTTGGATCTGCAAGGTATCGTCGAAGGTCCGGAACGTAGCGAAAGGTTTATAGGAAAGCGATACAGAGGGATAACGTTTAGACTGGGTGGCCACGGTAAAGCCCCATTTATTGTTCCTTCCCGTATTTGTAAAATTGCTTTGCAAGAGATAGCTGTAGTCAACGGCCAGCTTCAAAAAGGAATTAAAGAAGATCCCATCGGCGCCGATTTTCGCTCTCTGGGTACCGGCCATCAGCACCGGCATAGTATTATTTTCAAATGCTTTGCCCACGTATTCATAAGCCGCGTTCAGGTTCACATTCGTTTTCGGTACGGCTGCTTCAATGCCAAAATTATAGGCCGAGCGTTGGCCTATCCCCTGTCCCGGCTCTTGCTCTGCTTCCCTTTGTTGCTGATTAGAAAAAGCATATTCTCCCACTGTGCGAATCGACTTACCCAATTCCCCATTATAGGTCAGCGATAAAATATGTGTGGGCTTACTCAAATCGGAAACGCTGAAAAATTCAGGCCGGAAGAATGCCGTGTCTTTAAACAGCTTGCTTGCCGGGGCATAGTTGTAATAAATCAGGCCTAGATTTTGTTTCGCTATGGGCTTGAACATACTCCTAAGGCCCAGGACTTTGTATTTTTCTATGTCACCGGAACGACCTATGTATTCGGTATTCCCATAGCTGGCGCCGATTTGTGCAACACCTATATCATAACCCAAATCAATGCCTTTCATCATCTGTCCAGATTGGGTGTAGTCCGAAACGTAATTAGTCAGCATGCCCACATCCAGGTTGGTTAAACCCGTCAGGAAAGATTTTGCTTTACCCTCCGGAAGTATAGCGCCCGCTTTGCGCGCCATATCTTTGGCAGACATGGATTCTATATCTTTAAGGTCTTTTACTTTACTGTAAGCCATCAGCGAATCGTAATGCACCATTTTGCTGTACTGGTCCAGCAGCTTACGGTAATGGTCGATCTTTTCCTGGTATGCTTTTGCCTTTTCGTATTGCTGCATCGCCTTTTCATACTTAGCCGTTGCCTCTGTTTTCAGGCTGTCCGCATAGGCCTTAGCGCCGGCAATATCCCCACTGCTATCGGCCCTTTCCCTGGCTTGTACTTCGATCTTCTTTAGCTGATCTGCCAGTAACTGTTTTAATTTATCTTCTGAAATGGAGGCGATATCTGTACTGCCCAGGCCGCTTACCTGGCCTTTCATTTGTTGCAGCAAGCTGCCCTGTTCTGTTTGTAAAGATTGGAGGTATTGCTGGTACACCATACTGTAAGATGTACCTTTTGATTTCACCTGGTCGTACTGCCCGGAGAAGGCATTTATCAGCCCGGAGAGTTGTTGTTTCGCTTTGGCCGCATCATAACTGATCCGGAAATAGCTGGCTTTGGCCTGGCGGCCACGGTCTTGTGAAGTATAAAAACCACTGAGCTGCACTGGTATTCCCATGACCGGAAGATTAATATCACCGCCTGCTTCGTAGTAATTGTTATCCTGCAGGGCATTAGGTTCCTGCCCATTGCTTATGTTTGCACCCAGGAAGAGGTTCCCGGTCATTTCCCGTTCTTCTTTTTGTAACTCCCCGATCTTGCGGAACTGGCTATTCAGGCTTTCCATGGTTTCCAGCCCGGTATTCGTCAGATCAGAAGAAAAAGCACGGAGTTTTTGCTTTTGTTGTTCGTGGCCGATGGAAAAGGATTGATCCGCGGCGAGTTCTATACTCCCCATCAATAAAGTGTCGCTGTAGCACCGGATCACTTCCATATTCCCTGAACTTGATTTTTCATAGCTAAGATTACGGCTGCCCAGGTATTTATCCAGTTTACGCCCAGAGCGCCGGAGCAGGTTAGCGGCTTTGTCCTTATAGCTTTGGTTCAATGCGGACAGTGATGGCTCATTCAGCAGTCGCTTTCCCGTTGCTGACTCTTGCAATAAGTTGAATACGCTTGCCTGGAACGCACTGCCTGCAGCAATTGCAGTATCGACCTGTTTAATGAACTGCTGATCCGATAAAGTATCCTCACCTGACAGGATCGTAACCGTACTGTGATAACGACCTACAGGAAGCAGGCCCTCTGTCCGGCGGATTGCTGCTGCAAAAAGCGGGTCAATAGTATATTGGCTGCAGTCTTTATTGTATTGAAGACGGAAGGTATGCTTAGCTGCAGGCAATTTTAGCTCATTGCTCCTCGCGCTGATGAAGGCGGTGCTATCCCCTCCACGGTTGAGGTGCCACCAGCTGATGTGCACGGTCACCTTTTTATCCTCCTCCAGCGTATAATAGAAATCCTGCACCAGCTGCTGCTGACCTCCCTGAGCAGGCAGATCTACCAGCAGCTTAAGGGAATCAATCCCGTAAGCAGGCGGCACCGCATACAAACACGGCACCAGTAAAAACAGTAAATACGTTAAGGTTTTCAATATTATAGGTGTTATCCAGGTTATTCATACATTAATCCGGGCACCTGATCAATAATTCATATACACCTTACCTAACATTACACTTGCACCAATACATGAATCAAAAACGGTAAACACCGATTTGTAACTATTCTTGATCAGAATGCACTGCCAAAATATATATTTGAAACGAAAAGTTAAAATTTTTTCTTACAATTTTATCCCTTTTATTCACAAAAAGGTGAAAAGTTCAATTAAATTATAGAACAAATACTATTAAAATCACGAAGAAAAATCGAACGCTTCAACATCACTTTTAGCCTGCCGCCAGTCGACGGTTTAGTAACAGATGAAAAAAGGAAAAGAAAGGTTGGAACGGCCTTTAAAATTACCTGGAAAGCAAATAATAACGGGGCTTTGCAGCGATGAGTCTACCCGGATAAAAGTTGACATAAATCATTATAAACGCTTCCTTTAATATCCGCTTTTGCCTTGTTGCTGAAAACTTAAGGGAGTAGCAAATAACAATATTTCGCTCAACAAATCGAAAAACAAATTCACGATTTTTCTTCTCAATCCAATTTATATTTTTTATCTTCATCCATACTTTTCACATTAAAAACCAATTAAACAATGTTACACTCTTTATCCAAAAAAGCAGCCACTGCTTTTTTACTGGCCACTTCTGCCGCCACAGTTAACGCCCAGGTTTATCAACCACCGGTTGCTAACGAATTTATTTTCGGGAATTCCAACGTTAAATTTCCGCAGACCACATCCAATCATGCTTTAGCCGCGAGCGCTTCCTACTTTCCTTCACTGGGACTGGGTAGTGTAGATTTATATGTAGCGGGATGGAATGATCCGGAACCCGGCAGACTGAGCGAGGTGACCGTAATTCTTACTCCTTACGGTGTGTCTAGTCCTATATGGACAAACTCAATCATGTATAGTGATGTCCAGGACCTGGAAGTCGCCAGCAGACGCAACCCTGCATTTAATGAAACAACTATCCTCGTAGCTTATTACAAAACCGGGGCCGGGCATTTCCTGGATGAATATCGGCTGGTGAACGGAGGTCCTCCGGTACTTATCGGGCAAGATCAACTTTCTGCGTCAACTACTTATGGTCGTATTCAAATGGATTTCCACGCTCTATGGTCCGGCGCTGTAGCCTGGATCGATCCAAGTGTTAACAGGATCAGGACGAGGGTATATGAAAATAATGCCTGGAGTCCTACCAGTACGCTTAATGGAACAGCCAACAAGACAGACCTCGACATCGCCCTCGAAGTGGTAGAGACCGCTTCAGGAAGTAATAAAGAGCTTCACTTTGCTTACTCCGGTAGTGGTTTTGTGACGGAATCCTTCCTGAATTTTAATACCCTGCTTACCGCACCGGGTACCTACACCCCTTCCCTCAATGACAATGTAAGTGTGGGTTCCACTCCTATATCCAGGCTTACTTTAGATTGTCCGGGTTTTTCCAATATGGGTAGCCGGTGGGCATATACCTATAGTGATGTAGCAAATGTATATGTACGGTTCAAAGATCCGGCCATCGCTCCCTGGGCACAAAGTGTATCGACCACTAACGGTATGCTGGGTAATGTAGCTATTGCCGGATCGAACAAAATGTTTAGCCCGACCATTAATTATGATTACAGCTCCTCTTCTTTTGGCTTACCTGCAGATCTTATGATCGGATGGTATACCACCGATGGTGGAGGCCTCAACAAATATATAGCGTTGAAAATGGATCCCACGGGTTCCTTCGTAACCAGTTTAGGAGACTATCTTGACTTGCCAAATGCACAAACGCCTACCAGCCCGGTTCCTTTGTATACCGGCATCGCGTTGAACAAAACAGATGTAAAAGCCCGGTCTTCATTTTCTTACGCCACTTATTTCGACAGAGACCCTGTGAGCGGAGCTTCTCAGCTGCACCACGCATTCCATACCTGGAGCGACCCGGCATTCCGCGGTCTTCCATCAGAAACCGAAACACCTGATGTAAGTATCAATGCTTATCCTAACCCGTTTAATAACCAGTTCAGCGTTTCGCTAACGGCGGAACAAAACAGCGTTGTTGAGCTTTTACTCACCGATATGAACGGCCGTACAGTCGCACAAACCAACAATGTGGTGTATAAAGGGCAACAACAGATCAATATGAGTCAGCTGAACCATTTAGCTTCCGGCAACTATGTATTGACGGTTTTGATGAACCAGAAAAAAATAGCTACAAAAAAAGTAACTAAACAATAGTCCGTTACTTGATGACGATCCTGATCGATCAAAAAGGACAGGCGTTTATAGAGTGATTAAAAGCTTTAAAAAGCGAAACTCATAATAAACAAAGGCTTACTAAAGTTCCTGAAAAATCCCCGGCATCTTTTTGCCGGGGACTTTTTTATTGGTGTAACCATTCCAAAAGGTCAGCTACTATATTATTTATTAGAACAAAAACGGATCTATTGGCGCTAAATCTTTACTACATGCAGCTGTAGCCAGGAGCATAACACAGATGCCGCATAGCTATATGTGCGCATTCAATTATTAACTACTTTATTCTTGTGTGATAAACATAAATGGGTATCAGACGGGCTAAAAAAAGCGCCTTACTTCATTAAGGACACCCGGTCAGGCGCTCATAAAGTCGTCAAATTCCAAGCACCTCTTTCGAACTCCCGAAATAGCGGAGCACCTCGATCAGCGGTTCGGCGGCGAGATTTCTATCCCTTTGTTCCTGGAAATGCAGAAAGCTGGGTGTATTCAATAAAGTTTGCTGGATCTCTTCATTGCTATATTGAGAGAGATGGATGAAAGTGTTGTCCTCTACACCCTGGAAGATTGTGTAAATGAATTGAGTATTATCCAGATGGGCAAAATCTGCGAGAAAGCTTTGTATGCATTCCTTATTGGCAGTTACATAAGCATCATTTACTTTGTAGGTCACTTTCACTACGATCATATTCGAATATTATTTAAACGGGTCTGCTGTAATAAGTAAAATAAGCGTTTGATAATTAAAACAACCATAGCAATTATTTTTAAATTTGAGACGTCAACCTTAATCGACGAATATTGAAAAACACAATTTTCGAAATTAGTGAAGATAATTTAGTGACTTGTATGCATCCCTAACACTTTGTTTGAATTTAATATATGATTGAAGTTGCTCTAGTGCTTCTAATCGTATCTGCTGTCCAATCGGCTGATATAGATCAGAAATTGACAATTCACGCCTTCTCTTTTTAGAAAGGTTTTCTCTAGCAATACGAATAGCAGACATGAGGATACCCTTAGGATCTGCTACTGTTTCCGGATCTCTGCTTAGCCCTAATGCTTGGTCACTTAACTTAGTTCCTATTTCCTCCTTCAATAAAGGTATGTCTGCAAGCATCCATGCTTCTGTCATATAAACTGGAATTATAGGAACAATATTTTTACATATATTACCAGGGTGAAATTCTAATTCTGCACGTAATAAATTAATACGTGTTTCCAAAACATTTTCATCTGAGCTGTCGTCAGCATCAACATGAACACAAAACACCATAACGCCAACTTTAGCAGCTAGTTTTGTACAGTATAACATTTGTTCAACAAAACTGCCCGAACCCTTCTTTGAAACATGAATTATCGGATCAATTACTTCAATATCCTGTTGGCACTCAAAGCCGACCTCACAAAAGTTCTCATTATAATGCTCGAGAGAAATCTAAAATCTGTAGTTCCCTCGGTAGTAAAACCTATAATAATTTGACTCATGAATTAATAACTTTAAGTGCTTCTTCTGCTTCTATCGACAATAAATAATTCTCTAATTCACTTAAAGTCATTTTCTGTTCAAACTCATTACTAAATGGTATCAAAAGCTGCTTCGTCATGGATATTTTTTGAACAGGTATCATACGGGTTATTTTAAGTTGAAATTTTCGTTCTTCATATTCTTTTATCAAAATATTTTGACGAGACAACCAAACCGACACACTTATGTCATTGGACCATCTAACAAGTTGACTAATAACAACAGGAGAATGAGTATTAACGATAACTTGCCTCAGTGTGTCATCATTGTCTTTGAAGCTGGAGCTCAAATCTTTCAATAATTGAGTAGTAGCATTTATTCTAAATGGATGAATACCATTTTCGGGTTCTTCAAAACATAACAATCCCGTATATTTTTCATCATACTCTAAAATACACAGTGCTAAAATCCGCAACGTACCCTCGGACAAAACTCTTGATGAAAACCACTTTCCATCCCCTCCTCTTAATTTAATAATATATTGCCTATTTGCACTATCATCAAATACATCAACATCCGTAAATCCTGGCAACAACTCATTTAGCTTTCTGGAAATTTCTTTCAGTGAATAATTATCAGCCTGCTTTATCCTAAAAAGAGCAGCTGCCGAATTTTAACCACTTGCCGTAATTTCATCCCTTAACCCAGCATCCTGTCTTGTTGGCTCTCTTAGATCTTCAGGATTAAGTTGGAGAAATTGCCAATTACGTATTTCTTCTTTCGCTGCAAAAGCATGAGGAAAATCTATTGAGTTAATTCCTCCTAATACCGTTTGCGAAACAGCCGAAGCAGGAGTAGCTTTTCCATGCCCTCCGCCGTCCTGGCGTATTTTAATAGCTATTGCGTCGCCCTGTTCCTCTGTTTTGATAAAAGGCTCTCGTGATCCACCTGCTCTCAAACCTTTCCATAAACTATTCAAATTGTTTGGAATTTGCTCTTTAGCCCAAGTGTCGTTTGTTGGCTTTATTTTCTCTAAACTCTCATGTTTTACCTGTAAGCCATGAAAACCATAACTATTTTTTCCTCTTGCGATTTTTAAGCTATATCTCAATCTAGTGTGATTTAGATCAATTTGCCCTCCCCAATTATCCTTAACATGTCTGTTTACTAACATTTCCACGACAAAACTCATTTCAGTTGCATAAGTTTCATCGTCGAATTGGGTGAATAATTCTTCAGGATTCCCTCTTTGTTCACTAAAGGCTGTTTTCAGATCAGTTTCTGCAAGTCGAGCCAAAAGCTTTAATGCATCAAATAAATTACTTTTTCCTGAAGCATTCACTCCCGCAACTACTGTTAAAGGTGTAAATGTCATTTCAAAATCTTGAAATGACTTGAAGCCATTTATTTTAATGTATGTAAGCATTTCAAAAAAAAAATAAAATATAAATCTAACAAAGGATCAAATGCAAAAGTTGTGGAACTTAAAAAAAATATAGCTTTGCATTCAGATGAAAAAAGAGATCCAGGACGGTTATTTTGCATTGGTAGAGCTATTTC
>CAXYKQ010000010.1:0-3712 GCA_964277835.1 uncultured Edaphocola sp.
TGATTATTCCCGGGCCGGCAACCCTACACGCCAGGCGCTGGAAGATGCGTTGTCCGGTATTGAGCATGGAAAATTCGGGTTGGCCTTCGGCAGTGGTGTCGCGGCTACCGATGCTGTTTTAAGATTATTGGCCCCCGGCGATGAAATTATAGCTGCCAACGATATGTATGGTGGCACCTACCGCCTCTTCGAAAAAGTTTATGTAAAATTTGGATTGAAATTTACCTATGTAGACATGAAATCGGTCGAAAACATAGAAAATGCGATCACCCCAAATACGAAATTGATCTGGACAGAGACCCCGACGAACCCCCTGATCAATATTACAGATATCGCGGCCGTAGCTGCTATCGCTAAAAAGCACAACACTTTATTATGCGTAGACAATACCTTCGCCTCCCCTTACCTGCAAAATCCATTAGACCTGGGTGCGGATATCGTAATGCACTCGGCTACCAAGTACCTGGGCGGCCACAGTGATGTGGTGATGGGTGCACTGATCGTTAACGAGGAGCAATTAAGAGATGAGCTGTTCTTTATCCAGAAAAGCGTAGGCGCCGTACCCGGACCACAAGACTGTTTCCTGGTATTAAGGGGAATCAAGACCCTGCATGTACGCATGGATCGCCATTGTGATAACGGGGCGAAAGTTGCACATGCTTTGAAAAACAATGATAAAGTAGCTAAGGTATACTGGGCAGGTTTTGAGGATCACCCGGGCCATGAGATCGCTAAGAAACAAATGCGCAATTTCGGTGGTATGATCAGTTTTGAACTAAAGGATGACAGCCCGGAAAATGTAAAGCGTGTATTGTGCAGTACTAAACTGATCGCCCTGGCTGAGAGCCTTGGCGGCGTAGAATCGCTGATCAATCACCCGGCAACGATGACGCATGCTTCTATTCCAAGAGAAGAAAGAATCAAAAACGGGCTGAACGACGGGCTGATCCGCTTGAGCGTGGGAATTGAAGATGCGGCCGATCTTATCGAAGACCTGAACCAGGCGATAGGATAATTGGTATTTTTTGCCCGCTTACTTTTTAAATATATATGCAGTTAACGATCAGACCCATTTTTCTTGTCCTGCTCCTGCTCCTGGCTGCGCTTCCGGGCTATAGCCAACGGGCGCCTGGACGTGCGGACAGCAGCAAGACAGCGTTTATAGAGATTCTTGAATCTAACTATACCGATATTGTTAAAGTCGGGAATGATAATGTTACCAAAATCGTGGGCAATGTAAAGCTCAGGAGTGGTACTGATATCCTTTATTGTGACAGCGCCGTGCTGTACCAGGAGAAAAAGATTGCGGAGGCTTTTGGCAATGTGTCCATAGAGCAGGCAGACGGCACTACCGCATTTGCCGACTACCTCAAATATACCGGCGGCTCCAAACTGGTTTACATGAAGGGAGATGTAGTGCTCTCCGACCCTAAAGGCAACACGCTCTGGTCCGAAGAGGTAGACTATAACCTTTCTTCCAAAGTGGGCAAATATTATAAAGACGGGACCTTGCAAAATGAACAAACTGTTTTGTCCAGCCGGCAGGGGGAATACAATCTTAAAACCAAAGAGGCCCGGTTCAAAGGTGATGTAGTGGTTAATGACCCCGAATATAAAGCAACTTCAGAAGAACTGGGTTATAATACCGATACCCGCTTCGTGCGCTTTTTTGCAGACGCAATTGTGCAGAATGAAACCACGACTCTGTTCCCCAAACCGGGTAGCACCTATGATGCTGAAAAGAAACAAGCCGTATTCAAAGGCAGATCTAATATCATTCACGAGTCCCAGTTTATAGAGGGTGATGATATGAAGTACAACCAGGTCAGCGGCTGGGCCATTGCCAAAGGAAATGTGGTAGCCATCGATACCGCCGAGAAAGCAACGGTATGGGGTGGCTTACTTACTTATAACGAGATCACGGGCAAAATGATGGTTACGGATAAACCGGTACTGAGACGATCTGGTGAAAAAGATACGGTTTACATGGTCGGGGACACCGTTTTTTCGGAACCCATTGCCAACCTGGAGCGACCCGATTCTGGCCCGGTAGATACTTCTAAGCTCTACATGGATCAGCTTATTGAGCGTATGCAGCAAGGTATAGAGGTGGATAGCACTAAGATCCCTTTACAAAATGACACTGCCAAAAGTATTAATGATACCGTCGTCAAGATCAACACTACAAAGGACACTTTACACAGTATCGATTCCTTAGCGGTGACCGATAATGAGGATCCTGACACGGTCCGGCCGGTATTGACATTCCCGGATGAAGCGGAGCTACCTGCTTTATCCAATGACGACCCGCAACATGCCGACAGCAGCGCCATCTTAATCGTTGACACCAGCGCTGCAGAGGCAGCGGATAGCAGCCGGCCGGACCGGGCACAACGCCCTAAAAATACGATCGGTAAAAATCCCGGTGCAAAGATTTATGACAAAAGCGATGCGGCAAAGGGCGATGAGAAGAATAAACCGAGGTATTTCCTGGTCTATCATAATGCTAAAGTATTCAGCGATTCGGCCCAGGCTAAATGTGACAGCCTGCGTTATTCTCAATCCGACTCCTTAATGATCCTCTACCGCGACCCCGTGGTCTGGGGTAAAGAAGCACAGGTGCTTGGCGATACGATCTATGCCCTGCTGGACAGCAATAAGATCCACGAGGTATATGTTCCGAAGAATGCCATCCTGATCCAGCAAAACGGCCCGGAAAAGTTTGAGCTGTTCGACCAGGTACAGGGCAACCGGCTGCATGCTTTTTTTGTAAACAACGAGTTGGATTCTGCCCTGGCTTATCCTAATGCAGAAACGATCTACTTCCCGATGGATGAAGACAGTGCCTACCTCGGCGCTTCCAAAGCCTCATCTGAGCGGTTGAAAATGCGCTTTAAAGCGCGGAAGATCTGGCAAGTCCATTACCTTAAAGATTTTAAACAGGTGATGACACCGATGAAGGATGTAGCGCCGGCAAACTTCCGACTGAGCCGCTTCAAATGGCGGGGAGCAGAAAAAGCAAAAGACCTTCAGGAGTTCCTGGAAGGCATACCCGAGGCCCGGAAAAAACTGGTTTTAGGTGATCAATACAAAGCCCCGGAAGGCGAAACAACAGAACCGGAGTCTGCGGAGCAACCCAAACCAGCAAAGCCTACGGCAAAGATGAAAGGTAAAAAGAAGCGCTGACCGTATTCGTAATTATAATAACTGAGTTATCTAAATAGCCCAATTCCTGTCACATTGAGGATTTTGCAATGTGGCAAGTATTGGGCTTCAAACTTGTCCACCCTTAGATGAACTCAAGGTGACAAATTGCTACCGAGGTTGGTGTTTTAACCAACCTGATAAATACAGAATTGTGCTACAAATACTTGCTGGTGATAATACCAGCAATGGCTGAAAGAGAAGTGCTACATCCTGCACGCTCCTGTCGAAAGTAATTTCCTTAATCAATCATTTAGATATTACCAGGTTTTGCAACACTGCCGATGGGCTTTGCAGTGGTGCTCAATACCGGACCCAAACCGGAAATCATGCTGGCGATTGTCCCGACAGGGTGTTGGGACCGGGGTCCTTTTTGCACTACTTTTTATGCGCGTTATTTTTATTTTTTGTTTTTTGGTGCTTATGAATGCTAAAGCATTTGGACAAGCAAAAAGTAGCAAGAATCATTCAACTATTTTAGCAAAGCATTGCAAGTGCTTTTTATAGG
>CAXYKQ010000011.1:0-5629 GCA_964277835.1 uncultured Edaphocola sp.
CTGAAACTCATGATCATGCCTTTGTCTCACCTTCTCCCGTTCTTTCTTGAAGCGGTTCAGACCACAATGTGCGTCTATCGCGATGATAAAACGCTGTCCGATGGCCACAACTTTATTTTCTAATAAAATTAGATCAGGTTGCTGATCGCCTAGCTCTTTGAAATAATTATACAACTTCTTTTTTACGGAGTTGCTTATAAAATGCTGAAACTGACTGGACAGTAAAAGGTCCCCGCTCAGACCCCTTACTGTGGTAGCTGAAAGGTCCGATTTTGTAAAAAGTGGCATGATCTCCGGAGAATCAATTAAAGTTACACCCGTATTGAAGCTTCTGTAATAGAACCATGTTGGTATGGTCCGCTCCATATAATTTGTAAGCTGTTCATCAAATCCGATCACTCTCTTTACACGGCCCAACCGATCTTGATCAATGTCTTCCCATCTGTAATCGAAATCATACTTTAATTCTTTTCGGCAATTGGCACAGGGGCAGCCACCATAAAGTGCCCATAAATATTGCTCGAATATGGAAAGTGAAAAAATTAACTTATTTAATTTCTCAAAATCGACAGTTTTCGCGCTGAGGAGCCCCGGTTCGATCTGTTCCGGAATTAAATAGTTACCATAAATTTCGTCATCTGCGCCTGTTGCCGGATTTCGGACCAGAACCGTAAAGATGGAGCATATACCTGACTTTCTGAGAAATAAGGAAAAAAATAAGCTTAGCGAGTCATGTAGGTCTGTTCGTTCTCCGTTGTAAAACCAGGATGTGGTTCGACAATAATAGTTAAATCCAATATTCTCGTCGCCGTCGACCCATAATCTTATATGTAAACCGGCATATCGACTTGTCCAAACAGAAATGGAATGTGTACTTTGATTTTGAATCTCCAAGCCCCAGTCAGTTGCGTGTTTAGAAATGTGCGCTATGACCGGGTGTTCTAAGGGCTCGTTATCGCTTTCTTGCATATCATAAAATAAATATGAAATTAGGAAACTTTAAGGAGTTATTAGAAGTATTGATAATGTGATTTGTACTTCATAAATTCTCAATGAGCGAGTTAAAACAGATTAAATTAAATCATTTTATTCGGTTACTGATTCGGTTACCCAGAGATAATAAACATCGACCTAACAGGTCAAAAAAAGGCATGTTCGTTGACCCGTCCATGCCGGTACTATAATGGGCTACAAACCTGAAATTTTATTTGAGCAATACACTCAACATCTTTAACTTGGTTCAAGTTCAGTCCTATTGGGGCTCGCTAAGTTGCTAGTCATACCAATTTAGAACCATTTCTTAAGATTCGATCATCACTACATTAACTTAATCGGTGTTACTTAGTATGACCTCCAACAAAGGATAACAGAACATTATCATGCCGCAGGAATAACATTTATTATTTTGATAAAGCATTAGATTTGTTAACAAATTAAAAGGAGATAACAGATAGCTATCTCCTATCAAAAATTGCGATAGGGATAAAAGCGGCGTCCTGCCGGATGGCAGATAAAGCGGATAGGTACTGTCTTTAAAACAAATAATATTTAATAATTTTGTTGCTTAATGAGAGCATCATTTATTTGAGGTTCATCACGTGTAGCCCCGGCGTTGTCTGGGGCAATTATATTGAAAATCGGGTTGTATTTTTCATTCTTCTTCCACAGATAATACATCATTACCAGTAGCTTTTTTTGTACAGCTACATAACCTTTCATTTTGATTCTTGTTCGTTCATATATGCGCTCAAACAACTGTTTGAATTGTGGCTGGTCATCCCTTACGGCACATAACGCCGGCATATGAAGTATCCGCCTGATCCAGGAATTTCCCTTTTTAGATATTTTAGTCCGGCCTGTATGCTTCCCTGATTGATTTTCGATAACATCGTACCCTGCATAACTAACCAAACTGGCAGCGTTATCAAATAAAGTAAAACCGTTTGTTTCAGCAGCTATGACAGCAAAAGAAAGTATACCAAGTCCTTTGATCGAGCAGATATTCTGATAGTGCCCATTAAGTACCAGGTCTGATTTGATTACTTTAGCCATGATACCTTCCATTTCTTTGAGATGCTTTTCAAATAACTTTAAGGTGCTTTTCAGTTGTTTAATAACGTCTTTGTTTTTGAATTGGCTATGCTCTATACTATGTAACTGATTGGCTGTAGCTGTATACATTTCATTAATGCTTTGATGCTGACGGGTATAAGCACGTAGTGCATACAAATCTTTACTGGGAGGCATCCAGAGATCCAGTTTTTTTTCTGCCCCTATTTGTGCCAGTCCACAGGCATCGATCTGGTCGTTCTTTGATTTAGCACCATTCGCTTTTAAATAGTTCTTTGCTTTATTTGGTAACAAGATACTGATGGACTGACCTTTACTATATAAGAACCAAGCAAGCTGCTCGTGATAAACACCTGTAGCTTCCATAGCATAGACAACAGGTAATTGCTCTTTTGCATGTTTTTTAACCCATTCTAAAAGTGACTTAAAACCAAATTCAACGTTAGCGAATTTATGGCTGGCTTTGACTTTAACTTCCTGCTGGTCATTAATTACCGATATACAGCAGGCAAAGTCTTTCATGGATACATCGATCCCAACGGAATACTTAAAGTTGTTCATCATTGATAACTGTTATCTATCAGAAAAACCCTTCATAGTCTTTGCTCATATGAATAGCTGATCAGGTACATAACCTGTCAATCGGTACTGTTCAGACTTAAAGAAGTTAAAAAAAGAGGATTAGCCTATCTCGTCAACATCACAAATCGATACGTGTCATGCCCGGGCTCAACTTGCCTCCTTTTATTCTGATTGTTTATGATGCAAAGATATGAGCCCGGCCCAACAGGGAAACGCCCTAGTCAATGGCCTTTTCTTTCTTTTCTTAAGGGCGAAAACTTAGGTATATCCAATGGGAAATCAAACAATTCAGAAGGTTGCATTTCTAATGCTGTACAAACCTTAAGTAGGTTACTGATACTTGTATTATTAGTTCCTCTAACTATTCGGTAGACTTGACTATAGCTAAAGCCAGTCCTATCTTGGATATCTTCTAATGTTATACCCTTAGTATTCGCCGCCGCCCATAATTTATCTCTTATAATTTTTAATGAATGCAGGTCAATGTATTGTTGCGGCATTCAGCAAAAAGATAGTAAATACATTCAAATTATTATTCCAAATTTGGAATATTTTCAATTTTATCAGTACATTTGAGTTAACTAACTTACAATGAATTAACATTTTAGATAGACGGTATTAACTGAAGATCTCGTTTCCCAAAACCGCCAAATAATAAGAACGCGAGTCGATAGGTAATGCCCGTATCATGATTGCTGCATAGTATGGCATTTTGTGTGCTATATTTGTGTTCGATAAGGTACGGGCTCTATCGTAAGCCGTGTTCAAGTGCTTGGCGGTACTAGGGTTGCGGTGGTAGAGCCCCCTTATTGAATCCGGTTACTCTCCCAATCAGGTTTTCAACAAAATTCATAATTAGATGAAAACCGATAAGAATTTACCCGATTACAGCCCGCTATCCTTCTCCACCCTAAAGGAGATCATGGAACGCTTGGCGACTGTTTCCTATGAACAGTTCCAGGCAGAGCTACAAGCTTGGTTTGAGCAAGGGTTACAATCGCAGGGAAGGGACTTTCACACGCTGCAGCAAGAGGGCTTGCCCAACTTACCTGATTTGATCAGCCGAATCTACCACATGGCTGAAATTCAACACACCCTATCCGAAAACCAAATCACCCTCAGCCATGACGCCTACTAAAGCTACGCTCTGGGTGCTTTTAATCTGCCCGCCCGAATGACCCTACTAACAACGGCAACCCTTTTTACATGAGTTAATAGTTAGTTTTCTAATCCCCCGGGTTGCCGTTCTTTTCAATCAAGCCAACGCTTTTATTTCATGATTTAAAACCCAACCCACATGAAAAAATGGACGACCTGTATCGTCGGGGGATGGCTATGCCTAAACTTTTCCCTCGCGGCCCGCTCCCAAACTCCCATAAAACCCTTACAACCAGGTGATGATGCCAGCCATATTTCCCTGCCAAGCCTGCTAAACGCCCCACCCGAAATCGGCTCCACTGCGAACTTCAAAGGCCAGCTCCTGATTTTGGATTTTTGGGCCACCTGGTGCACCTCCTGCATCCGGCAGTTTCCTAACGCGCAGAAACTCGAACAGCAATTCCAGGGCCGCCTGCAGGTGCTGGGCGTCGCCTACGAACCCACGGAGAAGATCCGCAAATGGTTTGCCTCACCCGCAGGCCGCAACTTCCATTTCCCTACGCTGACAGGCGATACGCTGCTGTCGAAACTGTTCCCGCACCGCACGGTTCCGCACTACGTATGGATCAGTCCCAATGGCCGGGTACTGGCAATCACGGGTGAGGAAAGCCTGACTGCCGCCAACGTGCGGCAAGCGCTGGCCGGGCAGGACCTAGGCGAACTCCAGGTCAAAAAAGATTTGGACGCCAACCGCCCCCTGTTCCTCTCGGAAGCTTATCCCCAGGGCAATCCCCTGCTGTCTTACTCGCTGCTATCGGAAGGCCGCTATGACGGACTGCCGGCCGGCACCCGGTTCCGCCGCCAGGCCGATGTGGTGCACGGCCGGGCGCTGACCAACGCCACGCTGCTGGCCCTTTACCGAAGCGCCGCCTATTTCCTTTTCGAGCAGCGCGGCCAGCGCTTCAGCACCAAACGGCAGGTGCTAGACCTGCAGCGCCCCGAAAGCCTGACGGCCCTGATCGGCAAGCCGTATAACTACGAACTGGTGGTGCCCGTGCGCCGGGCAGACTCCCTGTACCAGGATATGCTCCAAGACCTGAACCGGGTCACCGGCTACCACGGCACGATTCAAAAACGCCTGACGGCCTGCTTTGAGCTGAAGCGCGAGCCCGGACAGCCTGTTCCCGAAACCAAAGGCGGAAAAGCCCGGAACACGCTTTTTGAGCTAGGTACTGCTGTGCTCCTCAATTGCCCGGTCAGCTACCTGGTAAACCGCCTGGACGAACTGCCGTTCCTGGAAGCCCCGGTCCTGGACGAAACCGGCATAAATGCCAAAGTCGACTTAAACTTTAAGGGTAAGCCCACGACACTGCAGGAACTTAACGAACAACTGAAAGCACAAGGTCTGCGCCTCGAAAAAGCAGAACACTTGCTAGACATGCTCGTGCTGTCCGATACTGCAACCGGACCTTAATCCATCAATACCTAATCACCTCAGAAACTTAACGCTCCATGAAATTTTATCTATTTTTCCTCACAATGATCTTCCTCGGCTTAGCGGCACGGGGACAAACGATCATTAACGGCCTGGTCCGCGCAGCGGACGATAGCCGGGCCCTACCTGGGGCTACCGTCAGCATAGGCGGTACCCGGCTGGCCACTTCCACAAACGACAAAGGTCGCTTCAGCATCGCCTTTCGCGGTACTGATGCCCGGCTGACCTTTCGGCTGCTTGGCTACCGCGACACGACGCTGAGGGTCATAGCACCCCAGGATACCTTTATACAGCTTAACCTTATCCCCCAAACGAATACACTGGAAGCAGTGCACGTCTCCACAGGTTATCAAACCTTACCCAAGGAACGCGCGACCGGATCTT
>CAXYKQ010000012.1:0-16191 GCA_964277835.1 uncultured Edaphocola sp.
CTTTCTCTTCTGCATCACTTCTTTTAAACCGGTTTAAAGTGCCGGTAAACAAAAAGGTTTTTCCTGAAAAAGCCCCATCCGTAGCCACCTCGCCCTGATAGGTGTTTTTCAGGTTAACGCCTAAGGCATCAAGTTCCTCCAGTAAGTAACTATTGTCCTCATTGGAAAAAAACTGTACCAATGATTGGGCCACCTTCGGACCGACATCTTCAAGACTACAGTATTTTTCTTCGGTCCATTCTTTAAACTCCCGGATGTCTGCTACGGCTTTAGCTAAGGTCTTAGCCGTCGTTTCGCCCACATAACGGATGCCCAAACCATAGATGAGCCGGTGCAGCGGCTGTATTTTACTGTTTTCTATGGCCACTCTTAAATTATCAATGGATTTGTTACCGAATTTATTAAAGGTGCTAATTGTATCAAAGTCCAGCCGGTAAATGTCCTGTATGCCTTTAAGCAAGCCACTTTCAAAAAAGCGTTTTATATTGGCCTCTCCAAGGTTGCGGATGTCCATGGCATCTTTGCTGGCAAAATGGATCAGCCTTTCCACTACCTGGGCGCTGCAATTGATATTGATACAACGCCAGGCTACTTCACCTTCCGTCTTCACCAATTCGTCATGACACACCGGGCAATTTGCGGGGAAAACGATCGCTTCTTCCGTGCCGTCCCTTAATTCCGGCAAAGATTTTACAATATAGGGAATCACGTCACCAGCTCTTTCCACCAGTACGGTATCGCCGATCATCAGGTCTTTTTCCCGGATCACATCCTCGTTGAATAAGGAGACGGAGCCAACGGTAACGCCCCCGATATGGACCGGTGCTATTTTGGCCACAGGCCCTATATTACCGGTACGGCCTACCTGGAATTCGACTTTTTGTAATTTACTGGTAGCCTGTCTGGCTTTGAACTTATAGGCCATAGCCCAGCGCGGGTGATGCGATGTCTGGCCCATGGTCTCCTGGTCGGACAGCAAGTCTACTTTTACCACCATACCGTCTATTTCGAAAGGCAGTTCATCCCTGCGCGCTTCAAAGGCTTCACAATGGGCGATGACGGCATCAATGGAATCGGTACGTAGCATATCCTTTACCGGGGTGGCAAAACCAAGCCGGTCCAGCCATTGCAGGGCAGAATAGTGGGAGTGCAATACCTGGTCATCCTCCTGCCGGTTGAGATTAGTATGATAACTAATGTTGTACAACACCGCGTGAAGCCCTCTTTTTGCTACTTCAGCCGGGTCCTGGATTCTCAGCGTTCCCGATGCAGCATTGCGGGGATTGGCCAAGACGGAGAGGCCCGCAGCAATGCGCTTTTCGTTGATAGCAGTGAATACCTGCTTCTTGATGATGACCTCTCCCCGGATCTCAAGGCTTTGTACGCCTTTATCCGAGAGCCTGGCGGTTAAAGGTATGGATTTAATTTGCCGGGCATTAATGGTAATGTCATCTCCGAACACGCCATCGCCACGCGTAGCAGCTCTTTGAAGCTGGTTGTCTTCGTAGTAAAGAGAGATGCCTGCTCCATCGTATTTGGGCTCTACGGTATATGTGATTTGCTCTTTACCTGCAAATACTTTGCATTTCCGGTCCCATTCTCTCAAGTCTTCGGCATTATAAGAGTTTTCCAGGCTGAGCATGGGTACATAATGCGCCACTGTCGCAAAGGATGCATTTAATCCCTTAGCCACTCTCTGGGTGGGGGAGTCGGGAGTAACCAATTCCGGGTGAGCGCCTTCGATCTCTTTTAAGCGCTTAAATAATTGATCATATTCCTGGTCGGCAAGTACCGGGCTGTCTTGTACGTAGTAGCGCCAATCGAGGTAGTTGATGATTTTCTTCAGGGATTCCAGCACTTCTGTATCGGGAGCATTGTTATTTTGCAAAAGCTCCTGTGCCGAGCGGGCCAGTAATATTTCGTCTTGTGGGCTGAACATGAGATTGGCTTTATTGGTTTGTATTCTGGTGTCTTCAAAGAAGCACTAATCAGTTTTCGGTCTTTTTAAATAAGACCGGTACATCATAAATTTAGAATAAAACCCGTTGCTTAATTTTTTTTTATTACAATCAGATAAGTTAAGGAGCATCGCTTTTATAGCAGGGGGCCAGTTATCATCCGCATATTTTTTGATTTCAGTCAATGAATATGTTTTAAGGTTACGGAACAGGCGCCAGAACGAATCGTAAACAATCACATTATTAAGGCATTCAGCACCATATTTTTCCAGTAGAAAGTAAGCCTCGGGCAACTCAAACTCCGGATTCAATTTTACACTATTGGTGATTTGCCCGCTCCCCATACCTACATAGATCAATTCCTGGTCTATATGGGCTAAACGGGCGCCGTTTTTCAATAAGTTGATATAATACTCAATGTCTACTTTCCAGATAAATCTTTTGTCATAGCTAATGTGCTTAAACGCAGCACGGACAAGTGTTCCGCTCGGATTACCGATGATGTTGTCGGCATTCAGGATCATGGGTTCCTTCAGGAGGGCGTCCATTTTCTTTGCGGGAAAGCGGAAGGTCTCCTCCCTTTGCACCCCGTCCTGTTTGCATACGTAATTACAAAAAACAAAGTCCACTTTTTCAGAGGTCGCTTCCAGGAAGTAGTTGAGGCTGTTTTCGTGACTAAAGTAGTCATCATGATGCATGATTTTTACCCAATCGCCTGTCGCTTTCGCTATCGCCTGGTTCCAGTTCTCCGGTGAGCCGAGTGCGGTTTCATTTTTATAATACCGGATATTTAAATGAGTGAATTTGTCCTGTATTAGTTTGAATACCTTATCGTCAGGACTATCGTCCGTAATGATGATCTCGTAATTTTTAAAGACTTGCATGTCGATGCTTTCCAGCAATCTTTTTAATTTACTTTCGTTTTTATAGCAGGGAATGCAAATAGATACCGGTAAACCAGACATGGATTTTATCTTTTGTTTTTTGTATTGCAAATATAATTGTGCAATTTCGTTGTTTATATTTTAATTTTCGTATTTCACCAAAGTTTATGGGTATATTTAAGCTGGCTCTTAATGCAGCGAAAAGGACATTGTACAGGCCACTGAGTAAGGTAGGCATTAGCTGGGTACTGGAAAAAAAACTAAAAAACACCTGGGATACGCGAAAGTTGAAAAAGCATAATTTGTTAGGCAAAATAGAGCTTTATTATTACGATGCCCCCGCTTTCCTTTTCGGGTTAAAAGAAATATTTGTAGAAGAGCCTTATAAGTTCAATGCCTCGAAAGATGATTTGTATATTATTGATTGCGGCGGGTATATTGGACTAAGTCCTTTGTACTTCATATTTGATCATCCGAAGGCAAAAATTATTTCTTTTGAACCGGACCAGATAAACTACGAGCTTGCGGTAAAAAACACATCCGGCTACAAGAGCAATATTGAAATGGTCAATAAGGCCGTTTGGATAAAAGATGGCGAGATCTCCTTTAAGCAGGAAGGTACTATGGGTAGTGGAATCGTTGACGGTCAGGAAGTAGCGAAGAATGTGGTAAAAGTGCCCTGTACCCGCTTGAAAAATTACCTGACACAGCCGGTTGATTTTTTGAAAATTGATATCGAGGGGGCCGAGTACGAGGTGTTGAAAGATATAGCTCCACAGTTGCACCTGGTCGAAAATTTATTTATAGAATACCATGGTAAGTTTGAAGAGAGCCATAAGCTTATGGAAATTTTAAATATTGTTTCAAATGCCGGCTTTAGCCTGGATATTAAAGAAGCGGCGAGAGTGCACCTTTACCCGTTTTTACAGGCTAAAAAAGACGTGCCATTTGATATACAATTGAATATTTTTTGTTTCCGCAGTAAGTAGGCTGTAGTTTATTGTTGGCGTGATGAGCACCATGAATGTGCCCGGATTTTATACAAATGCCGGTGCCGCTTGCTCACTCTAAACGCTACTTTATTCACTTGAAAAGAGTTTTAATAAAACCTGGTCGAACTGTGCTTTGCTAAAATGCTTAAGATAGGTAGCCCTTGCCTCTCGCGATTTTTGATGATAAACCGCTTGATTACCGCAGAGCTCCTCTAATGCAGTTACTGCCTGGTCGATAATATCCGTTTCGCCAGGACCATCCAATAGATACCCATTTTCATTGTTGATATAAACAGGAATGTCGCCTACCGGGGTTGCCATGGGTACAATGCCTAACTGCATGGCTTCTAAAAGCATAATGGGGAGCCCTTCCCTATCGGAGGTGAGCATAACCACATCATTTTCCCGGATAAATTCATACATCGGCTCCCCGGCAGGTATCAGCCCGGGGAAGTTGCCGAAACTAGCATGGTCTGCAGGAAGTCCACCGGAAAAGTCGCCGACAAAAGTGAATTGAACCGGCAAATTCTTTTTGAGCGCCTTTCTTGCTATTTCGAACATCAGGTGAACCCTTTTTTCGGCAGAATTTCTTCCCGCATAATATACTTTCAATAAATGATCCTCCCGGTTGGTTTTTGTAATATTTCCAGGAATAGCTACATAAAGGGTCAGTTTTTCAAATTGATGGTATTTTTCAGGGATGCCTACTGCTTCCTGGTATTGATTGAGGCGCCTGATCACATTATAGGCAATGCCCATTCTTACATCCAGGAAAGGGGTAAAGGGCATCCAGACTCTTGTGAATTTCAGGTCGAACCCGTGGATGATATCAATTACTTTGCATTTCCTGTACAGGTGAGGGCTTAGTTTGTAACCGAAGTTGCATTGTCCTATAAATACCACCGGCCGTTTAGCCTGTTTCAATATTTCGGTAGCCATTATGCCCCTGAACATCAGGTTCAGGAAGAACATGAATTTATTGTCTGTATATTTTGAAATATCTTCAATAGTAACATTGGGATGCTGGAAAAGATGCAGTGCCGTACGCTCACGTGATTTTTTAGTAAATACTAATTTTATTTTCTTGTTTTCGTTTAAAGCGTCCAGGATCTTGGCATTCACATATTCGGCGCCCCCGACTCCATAAATGGGGATCAAAAAATAAATGTCATAATTTCCATCCTTCCTGAACAGCCCTATGATATGCCCCAATAGGACAAATGGAGACATGATGAATTGCTCCAGGTAGCGTTTAATGGTAAACAATAGATAAACTGACATAGACTATTTTTTTATCACCTTTCCGATTATTTTTCGCATGATTTCATTAAAATCCTCCGAAGGTTTATAGTACCATATCCCGGTAAAATATATGGTGCAGAAGACCACTGATTTAATGCTATCAGTAAGGAAAATATTCGGTGTGTCCGGTACCAGCAAGGTCGCTGCCAGGCTGAGGACGCCTATCAGAAACAAGCCCAGTGTTTTCCAGGTATAAGGTTGCATCCCGATCAGTTTTTTTACCGCGATAAACCGTAGAATGCAGAACAAGGAGACCAATATACAATCTGCCAGGGCCGTTCCTATCAGTAAGTACTCTTTGGTCAGCAGGTAGCTTACAGGAATGTTCAAAAGGATTACACTGGAAGTGATCAAAAACTCCATTCGCCAGTGTTTCGAGAGATAAAGGATTACATTATTTAGCCCCATGGATAATTCAAAAACTTTAGAAATGCCCACGATCGCAAAAATCAGAGGGAGTTTGCTGAAGTCCTTACCACTATTGGTAAACATCGGTGTGTTGATCAGGTTGATGTTGACCATTATCAAAGCAAAAATCGCAATACCTACGATAGACAAGGATATAGAGGTCTTCCGGTAAATACGCGCCACCTTTTCGTGGTCCCGGTTATGGCTGGCCTCAGAAACGGTAGCTACATTTATGCCAAGCATGCTGCGTAAAGGGCCGTCAATCACACTAACGACGAATTTTGCCATGCCATATACCGCGGCATCGTTAAGCCCCAGGGGGCTCAGGCTCGAAAGCAAACTTATATTTACCGCTACGGGAACAACAGAAATCGCGGTGCCGGTGAAATGATATACCGTATAGCTGACCATTTTGCGGTATACTTTTTTGGTAAGCTTCGATATACGCGTGTTGATCCGCATCCCGTTTTTTGCAAATACCATCCAGGCCATAATGAGCACAGAAGGCAGGTACATGAAGGAAAACAGGATGAAAAAAGTATCTATCGTTATAAAATGGAAACAGTATAATACAATAATGAGGGATTGAAATATCCTGAACCCTACTTCCTTTATGATATTTGAGCCTATGGTACGCTTCAGCATAAAAGCAAATGCCTCAAAAAGCTGTATCAGTAATACGGTGCAGGTAAGCGGGACTAAAAGGTAAAACCACTCAACAAATAAAGGGGAGTTTTTGCTGAACTTTAAAATGATAAAATCTTTAAAAAAGAACAATGACGATATCACCAGGATAAGGCCAATAGTACAAGCGCCTAGTACCAGGAAAGGCAGGTCATTTCGCTCCCTTCCTAAAGCTTTATCATACATCGGGAAGAACCGGTGAAAGGTAAGTAAGGTGCCTAAACTGGCAAAGGTGGTAAGCGTCAGAAACACCTCTCTCAATATAGTGGTAAGCCCGAATTGCTCCTGGCTGAGATGCCTGATAAACAAATACTGGTTGAATGCCCCTATAGCAAAGCCCGCATAAATACCGATAAGCGATAGTATACTTTGCTTCCTGACTACACCCATCTGCCTGTGTTTTTAAAATTGACGTTTAAAAAACGGTAAAAGTACCATAAAATAGGGCATGGCGTATCACTGTTTGACTTTCTTCAGCTTTTTAATAATGGACTCCCGTTCATGCTCGGTAGCAATTTCCTTTTTGAGCGCTAATTGGTACATTTCTTCTGCTTTTGTCTTATTGCCCCGGTTACTGTAATAATCGCCCAGGATCCGGTACGTGTCATAATATACCGGGTTGGAAAACATAAAGCTATCCGTATTGAACGTAAAGGTATGATCGTAGTCATACATAAATTTATTTTTGACAAAGCGAAAGTATTGGTAGCCCTTATAAGCCGCACTGTTTAAAAAAGTATCTGCTGCTATGTTCAGTTCATTATGAGCGATGCTGCCTTTAACGGGAAGAGCATGCTCTGTGAAGACCTTTTTCAGGTCATAACACACATAGGCGCCTAACTGCCAGGGATTGCTGCTGACCCAGAACCGTAAACTGTCCGGTTGCATGATAATAGAGTGGTGGGCAATGAGCTGGTTAATGGCCTTTTCATTACCCAGGCCGATGTCGCTGTAATTGAGTCCGTGTTGATCTCTTAAAATAGTTGCCGCTTCCCGGGGATCCAGGGGCATGTGTTCCTGCAAGAGTTGTTCCAGGTGCTTCTGCCGGTAAACGGAAGCGCTTTTTTCCTTAGCTTCCATGTTTCTGGAAAGCCCTCCCAGTTCTATACCCTGGAAGTGGTTTGTGCTGGTGATCAAGTTGCCGGAGGGGTAAACAATATCCATTTTCTTAGGGGTTTTTTCGATCAGGATCGCCTTCTTGTCCTGTGCTGACCCCACTAAAAAACTTTCGCTGACAAACATTTCCCGCGATTGCGCGATCCGGATCGCCTCGTTGATATTTTGGGCATATTGTAAAATTTCCCGGGCGACAAGCGATACCGGGGTCGCCGCGCCCCAGGGTATGTCAGAGGGAGCCGCATTAATCGTAACCGTTAGTCCTTTATCGTTCATCCCGGACACCACGCCGGTAAACCCTCCCCAGGTGATGTATGCGAAATTATGACCGGAGCTCGGGGCGACAAATTCAACGATCTTGTTGGTCGCGAAGCCATCTCCGACCCAAAAGTCGAAGTTCCTGCCCAATATCAGGCTGCCATCAGCGCTATGCTCTCCCCAGGCGCCAAAGGACGTACAGCCTACCAACATCATGTTTTGCAAAGCATGGCCCACATCATGTGCCGCATGGTAGTTCAGGATCCGGGAGTAATTAGTGCCTACCCATTGAAAACTGTCCGTGGATGCCGATTTCGAAATGCCATAAATTTCTTCTTTATATTCGTCTTTTACATGATCAGAAAGGTCCCGGTTGACAAACCCGATGATGTACTTCAGGAATTTCAGGTATTTCGAGGAAGGGATCATGGTTTTGATCTGGTCGGTGAATGCGACTTCCTGCGACTGGATCAGGAATTGGCTCAACTTACCCGCTTTACGCCCCCTTTCATAGGGTTCGCCGCTGATGTACATTTCATAAAGGCCATATTGATTTTTGATGATCCAGTTGTCTCCCAAGGTATGAATGGAATCCGTAATTGTTACCGTTCCCGGCTCTCGCTGAGCCTCATTCTCAATTTTGGGAGGTGTTGCATCAGAAATATTATAGATATATATCGTTAAGGCCGTCAACAGAACGATCATTACGAGGATGATAATTAAAAACCATTTAAGTATTTTCTTCAACAGGCTCATACTTCCTAGCTTCAGCTTATATTTAAGGAGCTCAAAGGTAAGTTAAACTTGCAAAATAGAAAGGTAATCAATAGTTAAGGAATATAAATAAGAGCGGTTATAAAGGCTGACATATTTGGGATTTGATTGACAGTGTGACAGTTTAGCGGGTTAAAGGCTGTCATTCCATCAAAAAATCAAAACGGGAATATTTTTTGATAAATAAATTAAAAAAATAAACCATTATTTATGATACAGGAAAAAGGTACTATTTCGATCCACACGGAAAATATCTTCCCCATTATTAAAAAGTTTTTATATTCCGATAACGAGATCTTTTTGCGCGAATTGGTGTCCAATGCTGTTGATGCCGTTCAGAAATTAAAACGTTTATCCTCCTTAGGAGAAGTAAAAGGCGAGATCGGCACACCCGATGTGCAGGTGAGCGTGAATAAAGAAGAAAAGACCATCACTATCGCAGATGCCGGTATCGGTATGACTGCAGAAGAGATCAAGAAATACATCAACCAGGTAGCCTTCTCCGGTGCGGCGGAATTTGTTGAAAAATTCAAAGATGCCAAAGATGCCAACGAGATTATCGGTAAATTCGGTTTAGGCTTTTATTCTGCCTTTATGGTGGCCGATAAGGTGGTGATCGATACCCTTTCTTACCAGGAAGGCGCGGCGCCGGCCCGTTGGGAATGCGATGGCAGCACCAGCTTCGAGATATCAGAAGGCTCCCGCAGCGAAAGAGGTACTACTATTACTTTATATATTAATGAAGAGTCAGAAGAATTCCTGGAGGAGGCCCGTATAGAAACCATCTTGCGTAAATATTGCCAGTTTTTGCCCGTTCCTATCCAATTTGGGATGAAAACAGAGCATGTGGAAGATGGTGAAGATGAAGAAGGCAAACCAAAATATAAGGAAGTAGAAGTTCCGAACCTGATCAATAATACAAAACCGATCTGGACCAAAGCACCTTCAGAGCTGAAAGATGAGGATTACCTGAATTTTTATAAAGAACTATACCCGTACTCTGAAGATCCTTTATTCTGGATCCACCTGAACGTGGACTATCCGTTTAGTCTTACCGGCGTATTATACTTCCCTAAAGTGAAAAACGAACTGGAATTACAGCGTAATAAGATCAAATTATTCAGCCGCCAGGTGTTTATTACTGATGAAGTAAAAGATATCGTTCCGGAATTCCTGATGTTGCTGCACGGGGTGATCGATAGCCCCGATATTCCATTGAACGTTTCGCGTAGCTTCCTGCAGGCAGACGGTAATGTGAAAAAGATCAACAGCTATATCACTAAAAAAGTGGCGGAAAAGCTGGGTGAGATGTTTAAAAACGATCGTAAATCCTACGAGGAAAAATGGAAAGATATCGGCTTGTTCGTGAAATACGGGATGATCTCTGAAGACAAGTTTTACGATAAAGCGAAAGATTTTGCCTTATTGGAAAATGTAAGCAAGCAATATTTCACTTTACCGGAATACGCGGCCAAAGTAAGCCCCTTACAAACCGATAAAAATAACGAGGTGATCTATTTATATAGTGATAACCCGGGCGTACAGAACAGCTACATCCAGAACGCTGCCAAACAGGATTATGATGTGTTGGAGATGAACGGGCCGCTGGATACACACTTTATTTCTTTGCTGGAGAATAAACTGGAAAAGACAAAATTAAAACGTGTAGATGCCGACGTGATGAGCAAGCTGATCGAGAAAGATCATCAATACGAAAGTGTGCTGTCTGAAGATCAGCAAAATTTAGTCAAAGCTGTTTTTGAAAAGACAATCAACAACAGCACGATGAATGTAGAGGTGACCGCGATGAACCCGGATGAATTGCCCGTGACCATCACGATGGACGAATTCATGCGCCGGATGAAAGATATGTCGAAAATGGGGGGTGGTATGATGAACTTCTACGGCAGCCTGCCGGATAACTATAAAGTATCGGTGAACAGTAATAATAAACTGATCCAGAAGATCGCCGCTACAGAAGATGAGCAGGCTAAGGAGCAACTAAGCCGCCAGGCATTTGATCTGGCCCTTCTGTCTCAGGGTATGTTGAAAGGCGAAGCACTCACGGCCTTTGTAGAGAGAAGTGTGAGCATGATGTAGATAGTTGAAAAGAATAAAAAGGCATCCCTTTAACCAAAAGTTTAAAGGGATGCTTTTTTATACCTAGATTTTACTTTCCGAGCATTATTTCGGCTTCCCATTCTATATGGGAATCAATTAGGTGGTCTATATATTGCCAGTATTCATTTATTTGACCTTGAAGTTCATCGGAAAGGGATAAGATTTTGCCTATATTTCTTTCGAATTTCATTTGAACTGAATCTAATAAAGGAGCTAGATCAGGATGTACTATATCTTTATCTGGTCCTTTTATATCTTTTGAAAAGTCATCAGAATTATAGGAAACAAATACTGAATCTGGGACAATAATCTCATTAGTTTTGCCTAAATAAGGGCTTGTGTGAGGACTGTTCTGTTTTATAAATTTAACAGCACTAAGTAAAATTAATGCATCTGCATAGGAGTTTTTATTTCTGTGAAATGGGGCTTTTTTTTCGATGGCCCAGTCTGCAACCTCAATTTTTTCTATTTCGGTTACTTTAGCTATTGCAGATTTGTTAGTTATAATATCTTCAATTATTGAAAATCTCTTTTCAGCCGATGATAGTATTAAATCCTTATTGTTCTTAAAGTTTTCAAGTATTTTTACAAATGCAACTTTTTCTTCTCCATTCAAATATTCAGAAATGGTATGGGCATTTTGTACTTGAAATTGAATTGCATCACCAATCTGTTTTAAGATGGTTGGTTTGTTTCTTTTCCATTCATCAATCTGTATGCTGGAAACTAAGAATTCAATTTCTTTATTTCGATGTTTTTCAAGCAGTTTTTCAAAAACAAAAGGATGTTCTCCTTTTGCCAGATAAATCCAAATGTTTGTGTCAAGTATGAGTGTTACCATAGGAATTGGTATTATTTTATAGATGTTTGAAAGAGTTTATATACCATTGCTTTACTACCTTTTGCATTAAGAAAGCACTAAACTTAATTTGTTCTTCCTATTCTAATCGACCTCCGTTGTTTTTAAAATCAACCAAAAGGTTGTGTATCCGATAAACTTCTTTTACCAGAGGTATAATTTCTACCTCTCTATCTAACGTTCTATATTTAAATTCATTTATGATATAACACTTAAAAACAAATGAAACCGCATTTAAATCGGACGAATTGAAAACAACCGTTTGGGGATAAATACTGCCGGGAATGGGTTCTTGAAGAAATGAATCTAAGTTTTCGTCGAAGTGTTCAATAAAATTTCTTACAGCTCTCGAAAGCAAAACATTATCCGAATCCACCATGAGGTGCTCGCTGAGTTTTTCGCCTCTTAGTTTATGCACCAACTCCCGTTTGGTTGGCTTCAAATACCTGGATATAGATGCACTTAGGTTAATGATGCTTTCGGCTAGGTCTATTAACTCATAAGCATTCTGATTTAATAACTCTTGACTTGTTATTATTTGGTCTAATCGTTCATAATCGTCCGTAATCCTTCTTGTAAGTGATAATAAACTTTCTATATAAAATATTTCGTAAGGATACCAGATTTTGTAATCCTCTATAGTAGGTGTGTCTGTCATCGTTAAGGTCTCATGGACTATTTTAGTATATAATATATGGTTATTTAAAAAAAGTGCAGCATAACGCCTTATTTTTTACAACTTTATTGCTCTACATTATTATATTACTTCTATTAATCAACTGGCAATTTCCCAACTTGAGGTAACAATTTGTGATCTCAAGTTTTCTCATTTATTCCTCTCAATCAACCTCTCCAGCCTTGCCATCATGTCCTCCTTCTCTTTCAGCATCCTTTCATACAGCGCAATCTTTTCCTCGTGTAGTTGCACAAGTTTATCAATAGGGTGAAATGTAGGATTGTGATTAATAGCATTCAACATTGCGTTATCATTGAACGTATTTGAGATTATATTTACCGCCTGCTCCTCGTCAAAATTCTGGAAAGCCTCCACAGGCACTTTCAATATGGCCGCTACCTGCGCCAGTATATCCGTTTCTATAGTTTCCTTCTGTTCCAGCAGCGATACCTTTTGCTGGTTCCAGTCATAGCCCAGCTCATAGGCAAGGGCATCCTGCTTCAGGCCCATCATTTCTCTGAAACGTTTTACGTTGCGGCCCTGGTGTATGTTTTTGGGTGTGGCGGTGTGTGTCATAAGGCAAATGTAATTTTTTTCCAGCATGTAAATTACAGTTTTCCTTAATAAATACGCGGCATCGGCCTCTCGTAATTTACAGGTAAAGTACCGCCTTACCATGTGGCTTACACAGATGCCCTTATGCAACTTTGAGTAAATAATTTACAGCTATGCAAGATACCAAACACGAAGCCGCCAAAGTAGCGGTGCGCACCTTAAAGGGGTATCAAAAAAATCATACTCAGGTATTCCCGTTTTTATCGCCGCGGCTATAGCATTCCGCTTCCCGAGATCCGGTTAATGGGTAAGTGGCTGGCCGCCTGCGGTTTTGAGCCGGGACAGCACATCCAGATTCTGCAAGAGCCCGACAAACTGATCATAACACGGGCATCTGTACCCCAATAACATAAGCAAGGGAGTAAAGTTGCTACAACCTTACTTCCTTGCTTATCTTCCGCTAAGACTCCCTTACGTCCTTTCGACTGCAGCGTAGCGGAACGGAGAAATCTCCTTTGATTAATGGTTGCCAGTTGATAATAATGAGATTCCTCGGTTACATTGCATTCGCTCGGAATGACGCCAACTCAAACACCAGGCAGTCTTGACAGATGAGTTTCATTCTGACCGAGCGTTCAGCCCTTGCTGGTGTTATCACCAGTAAGTAAGCCGCGATCTTGAGATTGCTCGACTTCATTTCAGAGCGTTGCTCGCAAACTTCATCATAAAACATTTATTCTTCGTTTGTGCTCGAAATGACGACGGAGTGGCCTTGGAAAAAATGGCGTTAAGAAAATGGTGTGGAGAACCGTCCTGCGCTATGCGGAGGGTACATTTGCCACTGTCTGAATCTTGCTAACTGCCTTGATTAATGACTTAAATTCCGGGCGAGTCTGGCGAATTTCAGGTGCTGTATAGCATTTTTAGCCTATTTTTTCAGAGCCTTGATTTTTTGGTGCTGCCTGTATCAAGACAAAAGAACGTATAATGAAGAATGTGTGTAGGATTTAGCAACGTTAACGTTTTCTTATCGGTCTGTTTGAAAATCCCCCTAAAACTCCTTTCCGTCCTTTCGACTGTAGCGCAGCGAAACGGAGAAACCTCACGTTCAGCGTTTTGGTACATCTGGATGTTCCTATGACCCTACAAGAGGTGTTTCGGGCCTTAAAAGTCATGTTCCTTGGTCTCCAAGTGATGTTCCGTGGTCTCCAAGCGATGTTCCGTGTTCTCCAAGTGATGTTCCGCGATCTCCAAGTGATGTTCCGTGCCGGACAAGGTCCCGCTTCTCGTTCAAAAAATACCGGGTGGATTTTTTGCGGTGCAGCCCGCACGTAAGGCCTGTTTACTGTAAATGGAAGTGATTATATTTTTTTATTAATCAATCTTTTAGATAATTGTATCTTTAGCGTCTAAACGGCAATCATGCGTAAAATCATTGTTTCATTGTGCCTTGCTGCAACTGCTTTTGCAAGCGCAAAAGCCCAGAACTGGGTAAACGGTTCCTTCTCATTTGAAGGTCAAAACCGGACTTTTAAAACCTACCATGCCGCTTCGGCACAACAAGACATGTCTGTAGTGATCATGCTGCATGGGCTGGGAGGCTCGATGAATGACGTGGACCTGACTAATTTTACCGCCATAGCAGATACGGCTAATTTATTATTAGTGTCCCCGCAGGCTTTAAACTATACCCATCCCTTTATCGGCAATATGGGGCCGGCATGGAATTCCGGTATCAAAGTCACCGGCACACCGCTCGGGGATATCGAGTTAAACCCCGACGTTAATGACGTAGGATTTCTGGCGGCGCTGGTGGATAGCATTAAGGCCAACTTTGCGGTAGACGATACCCGGATTTTTCTCTGCGGCTTTTCCAACGGCGGATTTATGACGCAACGGATGTTGTGCGCGCAACCCGGCCTGTTCCGGGCAGCGGCTTCTCATTCCGGCACCAAAGCGCTTACTTTGCTCCAATGCAGCAATGCTGCCATCCCTGTAGCCCATTTTCACGGTACTACCGATGAAGTAGTGGACATAAACGGAACTTTTTACATGAGCGGTATGAGCGCCTCCGTAGGACTCTCTGCCGATAGCCTGGTCAATTACTGGCGCATGCAGAATAATGCCTCCATTGCAGCCACGCCGGTCATCATCGGCAGCCAAAGTGCCAGCCATTATATGACGCATTACACCTATACCGGAGATAAAAGGGTGGAATATTTTAAGATAGAAAACGGCACGCATACCTGGTACAATTTTGCGGATACCCAAAACGAATTTGACCAGGCCCTGGAAACCTGGAAGTTCTTCCGGCGCTCCGAGCCGAAAAGCGTCAGTATTCCCGGGGATAACAGGAATACCCCGGTAACGCTTTATCCTAACCCGGCAACCAATACACTTTACCTGGATTACAAGGGCCCGGTGAGCGGTGTAACGCTTTCTATTATAGATCTTTCCGGAAGAAAACTGGCAGAAATGGACTACCGTTCCGTAATTGATATCGCTGCACTAACTCCCGGCATCTATATTTTACAGCTGCGAGACCTTGCAGGTAAGCAAAGAGTCCTTAAGTTTGCGAAAAATTAGTTTCCATTATTTAGATAACTGAATGGCAGAGAAAAGAAATCTCGAGGTGTGCTTCTCACCCTCTTTGTTGCATTTGTACGATACAAAAGATAAGGTAGTCGTAATTATAGATATTTTCAGGGCAACCTCAACGATTACCGCAGCTTTGTCTAACGGTGCGGAAAAAGTAATTCCCGTGGCTTCCGTGGAAGAATGTATTGCTTTAGGAGAACAAAATATCGGGAGCATCACCGCCGGCGAGCGCAACGGACGCGTAGCGCCGGGCTTGCAATATGGTAATTCCCCCTTAGAATACCCGGTAGATTTTATAAAAGGCAAAACCCTCAACCTGACAACCACCAACGGTACCCGCCTATTGCACATGGTTAAGGACGCACATACGATCGTTATCGGCTCTTTCCTCAACCTGACAGCGGTTTGTGAGTTCCTGCTCAGCCAGGACCGGGATGTTTTGCTGGGCTGTGCCTCCTGGAAAGACCGGCCAAATATGGAAGATAACTTATTTGCAGGCGCAGTGGTCAATAGAGTAAAAGACCATTTCGAAATAGGTTGTGACAGCGCACTCATCGCGCTGTCTATGTATGAAAATGGCCTGACAAAAAGCAGCTTGCTGGAGTACCTGAAAGTAGGCTCGCATTACCACAGGCTGGCCGGTTATGGATTGATCAGAGACCTGGAGTATTGTACCTCGGTAGACTTACACCCGGTAGTCCCGGTGCTTAAAGATGGGGCATTGATCAACAATTAATAGGCGCTTTTAAATTTTTTAGCAATGAAGATTATTTCTTACAACGTAAATGGGCTGAGAAGCGCCATGACTAAAGGCCTGGTAGATTGGTTGCGTGCCGAAAACCCGGATGTCATCTGCTTCCAGGAAATTAAGGCCCATAAAGAAAATGTAGATTATAAACAGTTCGAGGACCTGGGCTATGAAACTTATTGGTATCCCGCGCAGAAGAAAGGCTACAGCGGGGTGGCCATCTTTTCAAAAGTCAAACCGGATGAAGTGCGTTATGGC
>CAXYKQ010000013.1:0-3877 GCA_964277835.1 uncultured Edaphocola sp.
AAAGAAATCATACTAAAAGAATATTTAGCCAAACGCAATGCGCTAAGCCCGGCAGAACAATCAAAAATAAACGACCTGCTCCTGATCCAGTTACAAAGACTGGAACTGCCTTTTGCACAAACCGTACTGAACTATGCGCCCATGGAGCACAAAGCCGAGCCGAATACTTATTTATTCTCCCACTACCTGTCCTTTATTATTCCCGGACTGACCCTCGCCTACCCGGTTACCGACATAAGCACTAACAGTATGGAAGCCTGTGCCGTAGATGAAGATACCGAGTTTGAACAAAGACAATTCGGGCTTATCGAACCCATTAACACCGCTTTGGTAGATCCACAGGAAATCGATATCATCATCGTCCCGTTATTGGCGGCTGACACAAGGGGCTACCGCGTCGGCTACGGGAAAGGCATCTATGACCGTTATCTCAGCAGGTGCCGCAAAGATGTATTTAAAATCGGCTTCAGCTTTTTCCCGCCGGTAGAACAGATTTCAGATATTAACATAAATGATATACCTTTGAATGTTTTGGTAAGTCCGGAAGAAATTTATTATTTTTAAAAAATTACCCGATCAATAAACCCGAAAATTCATGAACAAACTAATTAAATTATCCTCCTTATTACTCGCCGGCAGTATACTGTTTTTCAGCTCCTGCGAACCCAAACCGATCGACACTACTAATGAAGGTATTGGTGAACTTTTACCTGTTAACACTAATAACTGGTGGCTCTATGAAGCCAGCGACAGCACCATATTCAAAAGGTATTACACCGGCAGAGATACCGTTATCGACAACTTCAATTACAATTATTTCGAACAGGTAAATACGGCCAGTGGCAATATTACCAAGGAATTCTACGCAAAATTTGAAGGCAATTACTACACGCTCATCAAAATTGACGATGCAGGGAACGCCTTTGTCAAGGCGCAAGTACTCAACGGAGACCCTAAAGTGAACGACACCTGGGAAAATACAGCAACCATTAACTACGGTGGCCTGACATTCTATGCCAAAACAAATTGCAAAATCACCTCCATCACTGAAACTGCTGTTGTAGCCGGTGACACACTGGATAACATCATCGTTTCTGAAACACAATTGTATGCCCGTTTCAGCCCTTTAGACAACTGGGTGGATTGTGGCACCATGATCATGAAGTTCAAAAGAGGTAAAGGCATCATTGGGGAAGACTACGATTTCCATGTACCCAATTTCGTAGACAAAACTTATAGCAACCATCTTATAGACTACCATCTCGAATAAAAAAGCTCCAATATATTAAAAGCCCTCAACAATTAACGTTGAGGGCTTTTAGCTCTATGCTATAAAGCAACCTATTCTTCCGGGTGAAACCAGTTCCAGACCAGCCGGGCCTTAGCCGCACCGATAGTCATCGTAAGCTCTCTTTCCGTCATTGTTTTGATCTTGTTCACTGAGCGATAGCGTTGCAGTAAAGTCTCCGCGATCTTCTGACCGATTCCCGGTATAGATTCCAGTTCATTTTTTATCGTTCCTTTACTCCGCACATCCCTGTGAAAGGTAATGCCAAAACGGTGTACTTCATCCCTGATCCTCCGGATCAGCAATAAACTATTGCCGTTATATTCCAGCTGTAAGGGTTCCGAATCCCCCGGAAAAAAAATACTCTCCTCTCTTTTCGCCAAACCCACAACGGTCATTTTACCCAGGAGCCCCAGTTCCGTTATACTTTCCATCGCCGCGCTCAATTGCCCCTTGCCCCCATCAATGATCACCAGCTGGGGCAAGGGTTTATTTTCCTTCAGCAGGCGGGAATACCTGCGGAAGACGATTTCCTTCATAGATGCGAAATCATTGATACCTTCTACTGTTTTAATATGAAAATGCCGGTATTCTTTTTTGTAAGGCAGACCTTCCTTAAAGCAAACCATTGCCGCTACCGGGAACGCTCCCTGGAAGTTAGAGTTATCAAAACACTCGATATGTAAAGGTACTTCTTTAAGATGCAGCTCTTCCTTCAACTGTTCCAGTACCATATTCATGTCCTTCATCATTGTTTTATCCAGGTGCATTTTCTTCTTGAGCAGAAACTGCCGCATGAATTCCTCCGCGTTCTTATAGCTCAGATCCAGTAGTTTCTTCCGGTCGCCACCCAGCGGAATCGTCTGCAACAAACCCTCTTCTTCGGTATCAATATTGAAAGGCACGATGATCTCCCTGGCTGACGATTGAAACCTCGGGCGCAGGTAGGCAATGGCATAAGCCAGCAAATCTTCTTTACTTTCTTCCAGTTTCTTTTCGATCTGTATACTTTTACTTTGTACGATTGTGCCGCCCACAATCACCATGTAGTTCACATAAGCCTGGGTTTCATTATCAATGATACTGGCGACATCCGCATCCCCTATCCTTAAATTGGTAATGCTGGATTTTGTCTGGAAATTCTGCAGGCTGTCAATGGCCTGTTTGCTCAGGTGAGCCTTTTCAAAATCCATTCGCTCACTCTCTTCCTGCATCTGCTGCTTGAGCTGGCTTAATACCTGGGTTACATTTCCTTTGATGATCTGCTTAAGCTGGGCAACATCTTTTAAATAATCGGCTTCCGTTTGCAGTCCTTCGCAAGGGGCTTTACAATTACCCAGGTGATATTCCAGGCATTTATGGAACTTTCCTTTAGCAATATTTTCCGGCGTCAGGTTCAGCTTGCAGTTACGCATCGGGAACACCTTTTTCATCAGGTCCATCAATACGTAAACCTGGGAAACATTGGTATAAGGCCCCAGGTACTCCGAGCCGTCCTTTATAAACCTGCGGGTAAGGTAAACCCTCGGAAATCTTTCATTTTTAATGACAACGTATGGGTAGGTCTTATCATCTTTTAAGCTGATATTATAAGGCGGCTTAAAATGCTTGATGAGGGAGTTTTCCAATAAAAATGCTTCATGCTCGTTATTGGTCACTGTCCATTCTACAAAATCTATCTGGTTAACTAAAGTATGGGTTTTAGCATTGCCAATTTTTTTGACAAAATAGGAGCTTACTCGCTTTTTTAAGTCTTTGGCCTTGCCTACATACAAAAGTTTTTTACCTGCATCATAATACCGGTAAACGCCGGGCAAATGAGGTAATGTGGGTGCAATTTCTGTCTGGAAATGCTCTTTGATCATATTTAAAAATTCAAACGGCTACCGGGAGGCAATTCATAAGGCGCCTTTCCGGCTTCAAAAATACGCGTCAGCTCTTTACCCTCTGTGGTAAGGACATCGCCTTTGACCCGGATCCAGTTGCCCTCTCTTAAGCCTACTACCGGAACCTTATTTTGAGTATGAAATTCCTGGATGCGGGTTTCTCTTGTTTCTCCATTATGTTTTAATCCCGGTTGCGGGTCCAGGTAATGCGGGTTCAGGTTGAACGGCACAAGGCCCATAGTATCAAAACTCGGCGGGTAAACAATGGGCATATCATTAGTAGTGCGCATATTTACACCACCGATATTACTGCCGGCGCTGGCGCCCATATAGGGGGTTCCTTTTTCAACCGCGCTTTTCAGTTCCTGCATCAGCCCCGACTCATGCAATTCTTTTACCAGCAGGAAGGTATTGCCGCCGCCGGTAAAAAATCCTTTGGCCTCCCGGATAGCAGCTATTTTGTCTGCAAAGGCATGCAGCCCGGTCACTTTAATACCTACACTTTCAAAAAACTCCTTTGCCTTATCGGTGTAGGCATCATGGGAGATGCCACCCGGCCGCGCAAAAGGGATAAAAATGATATGGTCGACTCCGGCAAATAAATCCGATATTGTTTCTTTCAGATAATCTAAATACTGACCCCCAAACAAGGTGGAAGTACTGGCTAATACTAGGTTCTTCATAATGCTGCAATTGACGCAAA
>CAXYKQ010000014.1:0-6007 GCA_964277835.1 uncultured Edaphocola sp.
GACCTTTCCACAATGCTACTATAGCAACAGAGCAGAAAAACAACAGACATAAATAGGGTGACTATAAACACATCAACTCTTAATTTGCTTTGCTGGATAAGTACGGTTTCTGTCCCTCTTTTCTGCCTGGTAAGATAAATCGAAACAGGTTGATTGCTCCTATATACGGTTCCAATGTTCAAAGGGTCTTTACGTTGAATACAAAGCGCTTCATTATTTCCAAACTTTACTTCAAAGAATTCAAAATCCTGATTAAGCATAAATGCATCAAACCGCTCTTCATTTTGCAATACAAACGCTTCCCGTATCTTAAAAGGTCTTTTCATCGTTTTTCGCCCTTGTTGGTGTTATCATCACCAACAAAGCTCTTTTTAAAGGTCTTCTAATAGTTTTTCAAAAGTGTAGGTTTAGTTTAGTATAGGTAGAGGTTTGGGCACTGCTCCAATAGCAGCGTTAAAGCTGGTTTAGTTTCTTATTGGATATCCCCAGGTTGTTCACCAGGTTGGCCAGGTTCATAATTCCCGGTTTATCCTCCGCGCTGGCATTGCTTTGCAGTTTCAGTAAGAGACTGGCAATAGTCAGGTTTTTCAGGTCAGTGGTAGACACATTATATTTTTCTGCAAAGTTGGCTATGCGTTCCATTAAATCCCCGGAACCGCCCCCCTCGCCTAATAGTGCGGTCTTGATCTGTGTCGCGTTCTCGCTTTCATTGATCAAGCGGTCAAAGCCTTTGGCATTAGAAATTTGTTTCACAATGTGCTCAAAGAACATGGTCTCACCACCCACGATGTCTATTTTCGCGGTTTTCAAGGCGGTACCCAATACTTCGGCCTGGGATTGAGCAATCTCTTTCTGGATATTCACCTGTGCCAATGCGATGTCGAGATCTTTCCTCACAAGGATTTTAAACTCTTCGTGGTCTTTACCTACCGCATCCAGTTTCTTCATCGCTTCTGCCTTCTCTTCGATACCCGCAGCTTCTGCCAATGCTTTCTCTTTCACTACTTCTGCTTCAGCCAGGCCTTCTTTACGCTTAGCTTCTGCTATTTTTTCGATCACGGTAGCATCAACAGCACCTTGTCTTTCCGCAGCTTCTGCTTTAGCGATCATTACTTCTGCTTCTGACAAGCCGAGTGTTGCATCTTCACGGGCTTGTGCCTCTGCCAATATTTTACGGGCTTCCGCCTGTTTGGCCGCAGCTTCTTTACGGGCTTCCGCATCAATGATCAATTGTTTTGCTTTTTCTTCTGCGGCTTTCTTCTCTGCTTCTGCTGCTTTCACGGTAAAGATCAGCTTCTCTTCTGCTTCCTGGCTGGCATGGGTAATGCCCACTGCTTTCTCCCGCTCTACCGTTCTGAAGGCTTCAATATCTTTCATGCCTTGCTGCTCTTCTACTACGCCTTTCTCCAGCTTCACGCGCTCGCGGATCACATCCTGGATATTCTTACGCTCTATCTCTACAGATTTTTCTTTTTCGATCTGGGCAAGGGTAACGATCTTCTCTCTTTCGGTTTGCTCCAATGCGCGGTCTTTCTCTACGCGCTCTGTTTCTACCGCATCGGTACGCAATTTGTTTTTTTCCGCGATGATGATCTGGCGCAATTTATTTTCTTCCTGTACGGCCAAAGTCTCGTCGGTCTTGATTCTTACGGTTTCCGCTTTCAATCTTTCTTCTTCTCTCACTTTCTGGATCTCGGCCATTTCACGGGCTTTGATATTGTCGATCTCACGCTTTTGCTTTTCTTCTTTTTCGGCCATCTGGCGCTCCAGCTCCAGTATCGCTTCCCGTGCTTCCACGTTTTGCTTTTTGATCACTTTTTCTTCTTCCCTGCGGATCAGGTTCGCATTCATATTCTCCCGGGCGGTTAACTCGGTGATCTTCTTGATCCCTTGTGCATCCAGGATGTTCTGCGGGCTGAGGAACTTAACTTCCGTCTGCTCCAGGTAGTCAATGGCACAGTCGTCCAAAATATACCCGTTCAGGTCGGTACCGATCACGTTCAGGATCTCGTCGCGGAATTCCCTACGGGCTTCATACAATTCAATAAAATCAAACTTTTTCCCTACCGTTTTCAATGCTTCCGAGAATTTTGCCTCGAATAAATTTCTTAATGTTTCTACATCTGAAGCCCTTTCTGTACCTATAGTCTGGGCCACATTCAATACATCTTCCACACTTTTATTCACCCGTACGAAAAAGGCGACTTTTATATCGGCGCGGATATTGTCTTTACAGATAAGCCCGTCAAACTCCATGCGGTCGATCTGTAATTTTTTAACGGAAATATCCATGATCTCCATTTTATGCAGGATCGGGATAACGTACATCCCTTTATTAAAGGCAACTTTACCGCCACCCACACCGGTACGTACGATGGCCTTTCCTTGTGGAATTTTTTTATAGAAGGTCGCGAAGGCGAACAGGATAATCAGAAAGAAAAAGATCACGCCCCCGATGACCAGGAAAGTAACACTGCCAAATGCGTCTAATAATGCTGCCATAGATTGTTCGATTTATTTTTAAAGGTTATTGATTTTGTTGGATTAAATATTGTTTAGATTCACTTCTGCTTCAACGATGTAAATATTCCTGGCTTTTATTTCATCAACGATGGTAACGTCCTGGTTGTAGCGAATAACGGTCCCGTCTTTACTTTGCACATTAATGCGGATCAGGTCATTGTTGATGCTTAGTTCCGCGTTGCCGATCCTGGTCCCCGAAATATCCGATCGCATCACAGCGGTTCGTCCCAGGAAGTCATGCGCTTCTTCTCCGTTATAGCCCATTTGATGATAAATTTTTACAAGTGGCCGTGTAGCCAGCCGGGTTAAGAAAAATGTGATGATAAATACCGGCATCAATAAGAGCATCGACTTCCAGCCCCAGCTAAAAGTATTCAGTGCTACAGAGCTTACCAGGGTGCCGATCCAGGCAATGAATTTAAAAACACTCAGGACCACCATAAAGGGCACTTTTCCCACGTTGATGTATTGCATTACTTTTTCAAAACCGGACAACTCCCCACTCCCGTCGACATCCACCCCCGTATCTGCTCCTACGTCAATATCGGTATCAAAATCTACGCCCAGGTCTAAATGACCGAAGAGATCTCCGGCAAGAAAAGTGAACACCCAATAGAGCGCAGATAAGCCCGCCAGTATGGTCATAATAGCGTTAGCCACCGGATGAAATAGTAAATCTGATAGTCCTGTCATAAGTTGGTTGATGATGGCTGATTATTGATGGTGATAAGTGATGTATAGTGAGTGAAAAGTGAAAAGTGAAAAGTGAAAAGTGATTAGTGAAAAGTAAATAGTGAAAAGTTAAAAGTGAATAGTGAAAAGTGATGGTGAATGGTGAATGGGTGATAAGTGATGAGTGACGTGTAAAAAGTGATAAGTGAAAAGTGATAAGTAAAAAGTGAAAGGTGAAAAGTTATGGTTAATGGTGAATTGTTAATGGTTAATTCGTAATTGATAATTTACAATTTACAATTAACCATTATTCCCGTTATCCATACCCAATTGCTTCCTGATCGCTTCCAGGTCGCTTTCAATGGTACCGGATTTATCATTGAGGACTTTTTCCAGGTCTTCTTTAATGGTTGATTTTTCCCCGGCAATTTCTCCATAAGCTTTGGCCAGTGCTTCCTGGTCTTCTACCTTTTCCTTCATGCGCTCCAGCATTGAAATAGTGTCGTTTGCATCCAGGTGGGCCATTTGTTTATTGACCTGTTGTGTTGCTTTACTTACTTTTACCCTTGCTTTAAGGGTCTTTAATTCCTTTTCCCACTTTGCCAGGTTCTCCTTGATCACCTCAATATTTTTCAACATTTCCGCGGCAGACTGCTGGTGTATTACCGCCTGCTGTTCGAGATCTTCAGACTCTGCGGTGTACTGCATTTTTAGCCGCAGGGCTTCTTTTGCCAGGGTTTCTGCTTTTTCAAGCTCCAGGGAGCCGTCCTGTGCTTTTTCCATCACTAATACGGCCTTTTGCCCGTACGTTGCCGCCTCTTTGAGACAAGCTGCTTTCTCATTTTGAGTACGTATCGCCAGTGCTTTTACTTTGGCATAAGCTTCTGTAGCCTCATTCAGGTCTTCCCTTAATTCACGTAGGCCTTGTTCCGTCATTTTAACCGGGTCTTCCATCTTCTCTACAGCGGCATGTATCTCAGCCTGCCCGATCCTGAAAATTCTCTTAAAAATGTTCATAGCTTTAATATTTAGAATATTCAATAATATTAGGCGCAAATTCACTCAGCAATAAACCCACTGCGTTTATAGCGCCTTCAAATTCGTTAAAATCAAGTGCTTCAATTTGCATAGTGTAGCGGAACAGCACTTTGGTTCCTTCTTCGTTAAGCACGAAGGCGCCATGCAATGTATCCCTGTTTTTTTGCAGCAATGTTTTTAACATCTGTACACTATCTTCTTTAAAAGAAAACAGGTACATTTCCAGGATGAGTATCGGAGGAGCAACTCCCAGGATCAGGTTATGGATGCCGTCCTGTTCATTTTCCAATACCAATATGCCATCTGCCTCGTTCCGGTAGCTGATCTCACATTGCATTTGTTTTGCAAAGCTTTCTATCTTGTCTATATACATCATAAGCTTTTGTTTTACTGTTCCCACAAATTTAGGAATAATTTTGAATATTTGCAAAAATATTTAGCAATAATGATAAATATTTTTACACTACCTTTGTGGAGTTATGACAAAAGTAGGCAGTAATATAAAGAAAATCAGGGCTACAAAAGGCTTATCTCAACAAGCTTTCGCTGATTTATTTGAACTAACAAGGGGAAATATCTCATCCTATGAAGAAAATCGTGCAGATCCGAAAATAGAGATCATTGTAAAAATTGCCAATTATTTTAGCATACCGCTGGAAGCCTTGATCACTCAAAACCTGACCGTTAACCAGATCCTTAATTTTAAGGGGGATAAACTCATGGCGGAAGAGAAGACGATTGATGCGCTCCAGTTAAAAGAAGTGCCCTATATTAATGACAATATTTATGTACAATGCCAGCACGGCAATATAAGTTTTAACGATCAGCACTTATTTCCCAAACTGGTATTGCCTTCAACCAGCAACATGAAATTATTGGCACTAACTTTCAATTCTAATATCCCGCACCCCGGCGATCTGCCTAAATTCGGGGAACATGATGTGCTCGTATTTGAAGCACTTACTGAAACTAATTTTCATCTCTGCGAAAACGCACCGGGATTGTTTATCAGCGATCGGGAACTGATGTTGGGCTATTACAGGGCAGAAGGCAAATCAATGGAGCTTGTGTTGAATTCGCTTAAGTCACATACGCTTCATTTCAAGTCCGACCAGCAATTCTGGAAATTATACGCCAGTTACCGACATTTGCCGCAATGATACTACTTCTATAACTGAATCAGCCCGGATTGATAATCCGGGCCGACTCATCATATAAACTTTTTTTAAAGTACTCTGAAGTAGAATTTCAACTTGCCTCCGAAATAGCCCACATGATTGCCTGCAGTAAACCTGAAATTACTGGCAAAATCGAAGCTGAAATTGATTGTTTTTCCTAAAGGGAAAGTAAGCCCCAGATAAGCAGCGGAACGCAAATTGGCTGTACTATTTTTTTCAAAAGGCTTTATGTTAGCCGCCCCTAAGCGTATACCTATTTTTTGTACGGTCATCGCATCTAAACCGTTGCCGGAGAATGCCCCGATATCTACCCCATGAAAAAGGTATAATCCCCTGTTGCCATTGAACCCGGCATAACCCATAGAGGCGCCGTAACCAAAATAGGCACTGGTGCCCGGCATTGGACCGGAAAACGTGTTATAATAAAGCCCGCCATCAAGGGCAGGATAAGCGGTTCCGTTCATTGCTACGCCAATACCGGCGCCTGCGACCAGCATAAACCGGGAAGTAAAATTTTTGAATCCCAGGCCTTTCAGGCGAATTGCGTTCAAACTATCGAAGTCGGCGCGCCATTCCGGGCTCAGGTTAAAAACAGA
>CAXYKQ010000015.1:0-3473 GCA_964277835.1 uncultured Edaphocola sp.
AAAAATTCAAAACGATGTACCAGTGGTTCTCCCTGGCACTGTTGATCATTTTAATAGCCATACCCTGGCCCTTTTCTCCTTTTGCCAGCAGGCCCTATTTCAGATAAACAAAATTCATGATTAAGAAGGTCAATACATGCACGCTTGGCGTCGGGATCAGAGGTACTTCCCGGAAAGCTTACTCCTGAAATCCCTGCGGCCTGTATCATCCCTTCAAGTACCTTTTACCTGTAAAAAAAATGCGCAACCCGATAAAAAAATAAGACACATGAAATTCCTGCTGATTAGTACTATATGCTTGCTGCTCCTGTATCTGGGCGCTAAAACTTATAATTACTTTATGATGGCCGACGGACTGGCAAAAAAAGTCCGCAACGGAGCTGTTATACTTGATGTCAGAACGGCAACAGAATACAACAGGGGCCATATTCCCGGATCTGTGAACATCGCCCTGGGCGCAATCCGCGAGCGTTATACCGAACTGGATCCTGAAAAAACCTATATTACTACCTGCTCGCACGGGCTGCGCAGCGTAAAGGCCGTGCAACTCCTGCAAGAACGCGGGTTTAAACAAGTCTACAACGGGGGCGCCTGGAGCGACCTGCAGCAACAGCTCGAAAAGGCCGGTAAGCGGGAGTAACCGCCATCCTTTTGTCAAAGCAGGCATAACTTCTTACTTGATCTTTACGAGTCTCACGCTATGTTTTTAACCTGATCCATTATAAATTGAAAACCGGTGAACGAAAGCAGCAGAAATGCTCCGAATAATTCATCCCGCCGGCAAGCTACAGCAACCGGGCAACGGGAAATAGCCCATCTTATGGAATAGCTTGCCGTCGTTCAACACTTGTCGCTGCTAAGTCGATAGGAATGGCTGTATGACTTTAAGTCGTTGCCAGGCAGATCGGGTTATGAAGCAAACACACCGTAAATAACCTCAGTGAAACAGTTGACCCCTCACTATTATTACCGGGAATTATTTTTTTAGAGGAACCAAATTGTCACTATTGCCGCGCCAGGCCGGCAAGCGAAAGCTGTCAACCAATTTTAGCAACACAAGCAGGACAGCGTCCCGAAAGCATAAAGTTCGCATCAATTACTTCATACTGTCTCGATAATTTGAAGGAAGGAATTACATCTTCCAGGCAAGTCACTTCTTTACAGTCCACGCAACTGAAATGAACGTGATTGTGCTGGTGCGTTACAGAACAGTGATGACAAATCGCAAACTTCATTGCACCATCTGTATTCACCACTTTATGGATCGTGCCGGCTTCTATCAGGCGTTCCAATATACGGTAGATAGTTACCCGGTTGACCTCAATATCAATAGCCGATTCGATCTCGGCATGGGACAAAGCAACTTCAGACGCTTGCAGCATACTGATGATCTTTGATTTGGCGATGGTATTGCGGGTCTGTTTCATGATCTCATGGTAAAATGCAAAATTACCACAACTATCGCTAATATTTTGTTAGCGATAATCTATCCGGTTACCGCAATACAGCCAGGCAAGGAAATACAAATTCGTTGATCGCTGCACTATGAGCGCTTAGATATAAATAGCCTGTTTTCCTCTTCTACACAGAAATTTAAATTTGCAAAAAAAATTTGCGCAACCGTTTGATTGCCGATATATTTGCAACCGAACGATTGCTTATTTTATGAGGAGAGACATATTCCAGGCCATAGCAGACCCCACAAGGCGTGCTATTATCGCACTGATAGCGCTGCAGGCAATGACCCCAAACGCTATTGCCGAACACTTCGCCACTTCCCGGCAAGCAGTCTCCAAACACCTGAAGATACTTAACGAATGTGGTTTGGTCGCTACAAAACAACAAGGCCGCGAGGTATTTTATACCCTCGAAGTGGAGCAGATGAAAGAAGTAGACCGTTGGCTCGAGCAGTTCCGTACAATCGGGCAAACGAAATTTAACCAACTGGATGAACTCCTCCATCAATTGACAACTTAAAATTAATACGATATGCCTGGAAAGAAGGGACAATTAAAGACCTGTGCGCAAGGACACCAGTTCTATAAAAGCAGCGACTGCAATACCTGCCCGCGTTGTGCGAAGGAAAACAAACCTTCATCCGGTTTCCTTGCAGCCTTTAGCAGCCCGGTAATTAATGCCTTGAGGCGCGAAGGTATTGACACCGTTCAAAAACTCGCCAATTACACCGAAAAAGAAATCCTGGCCTTACATGGTGTCGGGAAAACTTCCCTGCCGCGGTTTCATGAGGCCCTCGAAGCTGCAGGACTCCAATTCAAGTCCGCCCTATAATAGTCCCCCTTTGTTAGCTATCATAAAACGAACCAAAATGAACAATAACTTATTATTTGACTTTTCGGTCAACAAATCAGACAACACGATACACGTGACCCGTGAATTTGCAGCGGCACAGGAGTTGGTTTGGAAAGCCTGGACCACAGCCGAACTATTGGATCAATGGTGGGCGCCACTCCCCTATCGCAACCGCACCAAATCCCTGGAATTTAAAGAAGGCGGCACCTGGCTCTATTCCATGATCAGTCCTGAAGACCAGGTGCACTGGAACCGTTTTGATTACGAAACTATCGTAGACAACAAAAGCTATACCGGGCTTGATGCCTTTTGCGATGAAGCCGGCAACATTGATACGGCTTTCGATCGCGTGCATTGGCAAAACGTATTCAGCTCTGTTTCTGGTAAGACAACCGTGTACATTACCATAACGACAGACAAGCTGGAAACCCTGGAAAAAATCATGCAGATGGGTTTTAAAGAAGGCTTTACTATGGGCCTGGATCAATTGGAAGCACTATTAAGTCAACTGGAAAATAAGCAGCTATGACCGGACAGATCGCACAATCTATTATTGCCTACAATGACGCCCAATCTGCCGCCGACCGGGAAATTTGTTCCTTACTGGCCGTCGAACTCACCAGGCATTTGCCGGGAGCCGAAAATAAAATCTGGCATGCCCACCCGGTATGGTTGCTTGAGGGTAACCCCGTTGCGGGTTACAGCAAACAAAAAGGCGGTATACGGCTTATGTTCTGGAGTGGCAGCGATTTCGGGGAGCCTGCTTTAAATATTTTAGGCAAAAAATTCAAGGATGCTGCTATCCTGTATCATTCCGCGGATGCTATTGACCTGGAAGCATTAAAACGCTGGCTTGAAAAGTCGGTTCAAATACAATGGGATTATAAAAACCTGGTTAAAAGAAAAGGCAAACTGGAACGATTAAAATAAGCAAACCGCGTAGAGAATTGCCCGGATCTGTTTATTTTTATCAACAAAAAAGCGTGAACGTGCCCGCAATGAACCATACTGAAAAAATATACGCAATGAAATTTTCCTCGGTCTACCCACATTATGTCGCAAAGGCGGAGCGGAAAGGCCGGACTAAAGCAGAAGTTGATGCCATCATTTTCTGGCTTACCGGTTATGATGCTGCTTCCCTGAACGATCAAATTGACCGGGGC
>CAXYKQ010000016.1:0-5669 GCA_964277835.1 uncultured Edaphocola sp.
GCCCGCATCTACAATAGGATATCCGGTCGTTCCCGCACACCATCGCGCAAATTCCTGTTCATTGTTGCGCCATTCAATAAGATCGTACTTCGTTTTGAAAGACTGTCTTACTACCCTGGGAAAATGAAATAAAATCTGCATGAAAAATTCACGCCATATCAATTCAGACAGCCAGACTTCGTTATGTTGCAAAGCAAATCCTACACATTTCCGGGTGCTGATAGTGCCGAACCTTAAGTCAATGCCTAGTAGGGTGGTACGCTGTAATGCCGGGTAATCGCGATATTGGTCATAATGATCTATAACCTGCGGGTCTAGTTTGGGTACTTCAAAATCCAGGTCGGTTTTGATAAAGCCCAATTCTTGCAGACCCGGTATTTTCAGGACATTCATTTTCAGAAAATATTCTGCCTGTACTTTATTTTCTTTAATGTGTTCCTGCGTTAAAAGGCTGCGCCATTTTTTGGCGTAGGGGGTATAAACGGTGTAGGGTGTATTATCCTGCTTCATCACTTCAGAGCGGTCAAAGATAACCTGGTCCTTATAGTCATGGAATGGAATATCCTCTTCTGCAAGTAATTCTTTTATGTCCTGGTCTCTCTTTATCGCTTTGGGTTCATAATCCCGGTTGCTGTAAACTGCCTGTACCTTATATTGCCGGATCCAGGCTTTAAAGGCGTCCCGGGGTGTGCCATGATAGGTCTGCAGCCCGCTTTCATAATCTTGTAATTGACGGTTCAGGACCGTAAGCGCCTGGTGTATATAATCGACACGGCGGTCATATTTATCCTCCAGCCGGTCCAGGATCCCGGTATCAAAAACGAATACCGGCACTACAGGATAGCCCGATGCAAGCGCATGGGCTAATCCTGTATTATCCTCCAGTCGCAAATCGCGTCTGAACCAGAAAAGGACTACCTTATTGCTCATTTTAAAAGAGGATTTTCCTGATCATGTTTTACCCAGATCAACTTACTCGTATCATAGCCGATCTCTTCAGCCAGTTTCAGGTAATCCTGCTTTACCGACTCAGGGATTGTTTTTTTACGGGATAGTAACCAAAGGTATTTAAGGCTACTTCCGGCCACTAAGGCATATTGGTAATCTTCATCAATCGCTATTACATTGTAACCCGCATAAAAAGGTTTGAAAAAGCTCACCTTCAAGGCGCCTACTGTTTTGCTGTTCCGGAATCTGGCTTCACCGGTGGAAGACTTCCAGGTGTGTTTTTTATAATCGTGGCCGCTGTTGAAAACTCTTATGTTCCCGTTATTTTTTAAACTATACTGCGCGCTGACATTATCCATGTTTTTTTCAAAACGATAGTCAAAGCGGGCGATCTCGTACCACGTACCTAAATATTTATCCGCATCAAAATTGCTTACCGCCTTCGCTTTTTTAGGTATCGAGGCACAGTTAGATAACAATACAGTAGCGGCAGCCGCTAACGCTATCCCGAGAACGATTTTTTTATTTTTCATGATACTTTCTTTTTTGAAATAATTTGAAAAAATAAATATTAAGTAAGAATTGACTATATCCGTAAACGGCATCTTCTAACGGAATAGAAAGCATTCTTATTCCTAGAAACCGATGCGGGTTATAGTTGACTATAGGGGCGTTCAGACCAGTACCCGTCAATATGCCATTGACAGCCAGAAATCCGGGAAGCAGGACGATGTAGGTGAGCGATGCCCTGCCTATCCATTCTGCCTTGGCAATGAAATGCAGGTAGATAAGCGCAGCTATAGTTACCAGGGCAGTGACCAGAGTATAAGTTTTGGCCGGGTGCAGCAAAGCAACCACACTGCAGGCGATAATGGTTACAAATACGATTATATTATTAAAACCATCGGCCCAGCTCCAGTCGTAAAATTTTTCGAGACAGTAATATGTAAACACGCAGGCGAAAGGAATGCAGTAGAAAAAAAGCCACTCTTCCACCGGTAATCCTGCAATACTCCGGCCCAGCGTATAATCAGTGTTGAACCACCATACCCCTGTTTTCGTAAACCACACATCCCATGCTATAAAAGGTATGGCTACAATAGTACTGGAAAGTAAAAAGGTGCCGAACCATTTATTGAATTGAATTCTTTTATCAAAAGAAGCAATAAAGCAAACGATGATGGTAAAAAAATTAACCAATAGATATGTATAAGGCTGCAACATCATTTTTTATTAAAATACATTTTGAAGTATTTTACCGGCACCCATAAAAATCCGAAACATTCCCCTTCTTCTTTTCCGGTGTGCCTGTGGTGCTGCTTGTGAGCCCTGCGTATCGAAAGCAGATAAGGATTCTGAGTATTACGCAGCAATTTTACCCGCTGGTGGATGAAAATATCGTGCACAAAAAAGTAGGCCATGCCGTAAAAAGTAATGCCCAGGCCGATGTAGAATAAATGATTGAATCCGCTATCTGCTCCACGGTACATCAGTAGGATGGCGGGTAGGGCAAATATGACGAAGAACCAATCATTCCTTTCCAGGGCGCCTTCATTGCTATGGTCATGATGATCTCTGTGTAATACCCACAGGAAACCGTGCATCACGTATTTATGAATGACCCAGGTTGCTCCTTCCATTAAAAAGAAAGTGACCAGTAGGAGGAGTATGTTCATGTTGTTTAATTTTTAATGAATCAATTTGTAACACATTGCCTTCAGCGATGTTGAACTTATCTTGTCTATATTGTTTTTAATGAACTTTTTATCTTCATTAATATGGCTGCTGTATTGTAAAAATGCAGGGCAATTTACTTGTATGGACAACCGAATAAAGTGTAGTTCTACGTTATCGGGCGCCATTTTAAGTGCCTGTTCTATGTTCTTTTTTCCTTTGTTAAACGTATTTAGTTTAGCTATCGGACTGCTGGTATGATTAGCCCATATCGTCTGGTAAGCGCCGAGGTAGCCGAGGAATACCGCATTGCCCGTTTCTTTCGACTGTTGGGTAATAAGTGACTTACACAGCTGCTCGTTTTTAACCGCCGGTTCATAACTTTTACGTACATATTCCGGGTCTAATGCAAAAGCGGGGACGGCTGCAGTAGTTACGAAAATGCTGGCGGTTAAGAGGGCGATTGTCGTTTTCATAGGATGGCCATTTTATATTGCAGGTAACTGCTCATTGCCAGGGAGAGCTTCTGGCCGTTCGGTATTCTTATTCTCTCGTTCAGGATTTTTTCAGCAGGTATATTCTTTATTTTTTTAAATAAAGACAAATAATATTTATAGGCCAGGTATACGCCAAATCTTGACGCAACCGGTAACTTTTTAATGCCTTCTAATGCAATCCTGAATTCTTCTCCTATCTCCGTTTCTATCTGTTGCTTGATCTGGTTATTAAAAACGTTCATTTCTATATTAGGAAAATAGGTACGCCCCAAAAGCTGGTAGTCGTCTTTGAGGTCGCGGAGGAAGTTGACCTTCTGGAAGGCAGAGCCCAATTTCATAGCGTAAGGCTTGAGTTGCTCGTATTGTTCTTTATTGCCGTTGACAAAGATTTGCAGGCACATCAGCCCGACTACTTCTGCGGAACCTAATATATACTCTTTATAAAGGTCAGAATTATAATCTATCTTTTCCAGGTCCATTTCCATACTGTGCAGGAACTGGCGGATCAGGTTATGATCAATATTGTATTGATGCACCACCTCCTGGAAAGATTGTAGGATCGGGTTAAGAGAAATGCCTTCCTCAATGGCCTGCCAGGCTTGCTCCGTAAAGCGGGTTAACAGGCGTTTTTTGTCGTAGTCGTGAAAGCTGTCTACGATTTCGTCGGCTAAGCGGACAAAACCATAAATTGCATAAATAGGGGGGCGCATGCAATTGCTTAAGGCAAGAATGCCCAGTGAAAAGCTGGTGCTGTATTTTTTCGTAGTGGCCTTGCTCACCTGGTATGATAATTCGTCAAATAGATTTTTCATTTGTTGTTGTTGTGGCTTGTGAGTAATGTTTCAATAACTTGAGTATCATACATGGAGGAGCTGCGCTTGCTTATTGGTCCGTTTTATTTTGTCTATTTCTCCAGCTACGATTTTCCCGGAAATGATGGAAGGCGGCACGCCTGGTCCGGGAACGGTCAATTGCCCGGTATAAAATAAATTTTTCAGTTTTTTATTACGAATACCCGGCTTCAGTACTGCGGTCTGTTTAAGCGTGTTGGCCAGGCCGTAGGCATTGCCCTGGTAAGCATTGTAGTCCTTTATAAAGTCACTGACGCAGTAACTCCTTTTATAAGTGATATGCTCCGTCAGGTTGTGTGTGCCCGTGTGTTTTTCCAGCCTGCCGATCATCTCTCTCAGGTAAACTTCCCGGGTGCTTTCATTATCGGATATACCAGTCGCCAAAGGCATCAGCAGAAAAATGTTTTCATGACCTGAAGGTGCTACGCCAGGATCTGTTTTGGAAGGACAGCAGGCATAGAACAGAGGTTCTTCCGGCCATAACTTATCTTCGTAAATGCTTTGGATGTGGTTATCGAGGTCATGCTCGAAGAATAGAGTATGGTGTTTAAGATTGGGAATAACCTGGTCAAATCCTAAATAGTAAATCAGGCAGGAGGGAGCGAACGTGCGGCTCTCCCAATACCTGTCGGTGTAATTTTTTTGGTGATCTTCCAACAGGGTTTCGCTGTGCTGGTAGTCTGCAGAACTGACTACCGCATCGAAATTCAGAATTTCACCGTTTACTTTAATCCCGGTGACATTGTTTTGCTCAGTGATGATCTTTTGTACGGGGTGATTAAAATGGAACGTTACGCCCTGTTGTTCCGCGACTGCTTTCATCGCAAGCACCAGCTGGTAAAAACCGCCGATAGGGTACCAGGTGCCTAAAGCGTAGCCGCCATAATTCATCAGGCTATATAAGGCTGGGATATTTTTCGGCGAAGCGCCTAAAAAGATAACAGGAAATTCCATCAGGGTCCTTAAATGCGGATGACGGAAATATTTGCCCACATAAGAGCGGAAATTGGTTAATAAGTCAAGCTTTAAGGCGCTTTTGGCAACTTTTGGCGTCATGAATTCTAACCAGCTGTAACAGGGCTTGTTAACGAACTCCTGCATACCTACTTCATACTTATACTGAGCGGATTGCATGAATGCATCCAGCTTTTTGCCACTACCGGGTTCTATGCTTTCAAACAGCTTTTTCATGTCCTCGTAGCTTTCCGGTACAGAGAGCGTTTCTTTCTCCATAACCATCTCAAACTGGGGGTTAAGGGAAACGAGCTGATAGAAATCGGACGCGGTGTAGCCAAAATCTTTAAAAAAGTTTTCGATGATATCCGGCATCCAGTACCAGCTGGGACCCATGTCAAAAGTATAGCCGTTTTCAGTTGTGAACTGCCTGGCCCGACCACCCGGTTGCTCATGCTTTTCGAACACATGCACCTCGTTGCCATGTTGAGCAGCGTAAGCCGCAGCGGATAAACCAGAAATTCCCGAACCTATTACAGCTATTTTTTTGCGCATGTGAATTCAAATATTATCAGGTGGATGAATTATAGAACACAAATATACCATTTATGGATTAAAAAGTACAAAATAGCACTTTTAATTTTATGATAAATTGAAATTAAAAGCGAGATAGTCCCTAAGGCTATCTCGCTGATCTGCAATGTAGTAATTGTAGTAACAATTATGACATTGCGGGAAGAAAATC
>CAXYKQ010000017.1:0-4510 GCA_964277835.1 uncultured Edaphocola sp.
GGTAAAGTAATGATAGAGCAAGCCCTGTACCACATTAAAGAACACTGGCCAAAAGCGAGCATCCGGATCAGCGCACAGCAATATCTGGAAAAATTTTACCAGGGCTTTGGATTTAAAACCCACGGCGAAATGTACCTGGAAGACGACATTCCACATGTGGAAATGCTGCTCGACCTGAGTGTTTCCTTCGGCTAAACTTCAACAATAACGGAAACTATTGCGGTTGGAAGATCGTCATATACCGTGTATTACCGGGAGTGTAAAGGCCGAAGCGGCATCCATGCTATTATTTCTTTATCTTTGCACTCCTAACTTTCCACAGGAAATGACTGCTGAACAATTAAAATCAATGCGTGAGCGCCTGGCGCACTTATACCAATTTCTGAATGTCGAAGAAAGAACGGCTAAAGCCGAAAGCGACTTTCAACTGTCCACTTCACCCGGTTTCTGGGACGATGATGCACGGGCTACGGGTATTTTAAAAGAAGTAAAGATCAATAAATACTGGACCGGCCTGTACAACCAGACCCGTGACGCCGTTGAAGACTTTGCTATCCTCTTTGATTTCTGGAAAGAAGGGGAAGCGGGAGAGGAAGAAGTAAAAGAAGCCTATGACCAAGCGATCAAAAACCTGGACGAAGTAGAATTTAAATCTACCTTAAACGAGCCGGAAGATGAACTGACCGCGATCATACAGATCAACGCCGGGGCAGGAGGTACGGAAAGCCAGGACTGGGCGGAGATGCTGGCGCGTATGTACCGCATGTACGGCCAGAAGCAAGGCTGGAAAGTTTCTGAAGTGGACTGGCAATGGGGCGATGGGGCCGGTATCAAAACAGCCACCCTCCAGTTTGAAGGCGATTTTGCGTATGGTTTACTCAAAAGTGAAAGTGGCGTACATCGCCTGGTAAGAATTTCTCCTTTTGACAGTAATGCGCGCCGGCATACCTCTTTTGTATCCGTGTTTGTTTACCCCCTGGTAGACGACACCATACATATCGAGGTGCCCGACTCCGATGTAAAAATGGAAACCTCGCGAAGTGGCGGCGCCGGCGGACAAAATGTGAACAAGGTAGAAACGAAGGTGATGCTCACCCACATCCCGACCGGGATCGTCGTAGTGTGCCAGACCGAGCGAAGCCAGTTAGCTAACCGGGAAAAAGCCATGATGATGCTGAAAAGCCGCTTATATGAAGAAGAATTGCGCAAACGCGAGGCGTTAAAGAATGAAGCGAATGCCAGCAAAAAGAAAATTGAATGGGGTTCCCAGATCCGCTCTTATGTATTCCATCCTTACAAAATGATCAAAGACCACCGTACGGACTATGAAGTGGGGAATGTGCAACCCGTAATGGACGGCGAGCTGGATGGCTTTATCAAAGCTTATTTAATGATGGGCAATGAAGCGTAACTGGGGTAATCCACAACATTCATTTGCACCATTAACGCAGCAAAAAGCAGCGCAGGAGCAGGCTTTCAGGGAATTGTTGCAATACCTGGAGACTCATTCTCCTTTCTATCAAAAGCTATTCAAGGCCGCTCATATTGATATTCACAGAGTAGCGCTAACCGATCTGCCTACCACTTCTAAAGAAGATCTTCAGTTGAATAATTGGGATTTCCTTTGCGTCGGCAAAAATAAAATTGCAGAATATACTGCAACATCGGGTACGCTCGGCACACCCGTAACGATCGCGCTTACGGGCAATGACCTGGAACGACTAGCCTATAATGAATATTGTTCTTTCCTGAATATGGGCCTCAGTGGAGCAGATACAATCCAGCTACTGCTGACACTGGACAAACAATTTATGGCCGGTATGGCCTATTACCAGGGCGCTTCCAAGCTGGGCGCAGCGGTGGTACGTACGGGCCCGGGCGCTCCCGAAATGCAACTGGAGGTGATCAAAAACCTAGGTGTGACTACTTTGGTAGCGGTGCCTTCTTTTCTTTTAAAACTTATTGAAACGGCTAAAGAAAAGGGGATTGATCTGAACAGCCTGCCGACCAAAAAAGTATTGGCCATCGGGGAAAGTATTTATGACTCTGAGTGGCACAAAAGTATATTGCAAGAGCGTATATGCCAGGATTGGCCGCTTGCGATATATAGTACTTATGCTGCTACTGAGATGCAAACCGCCTTCACCGCCTGTGATGCGGCAGCAGGCCTGCATGCCAACCCGGAACTGATTATTGCCGAATTTTTAGATGAAGCGGGTAATCCTGTAGCTGAAGGGGAGATTGGTGAAGTTACGGTCACTACTTTAGGCGTTGAGGGAATGCCCCTGCTCCGTTACCGGACCGGGGACCTGTGCCAACATACCACAAAAAGTTGTGCCTGTGGCAGGCACTCCATACGTATAGGGCCGGTATTGGGCCGTAAAAAGCAACTCATAAAGTATAAGGGAACTTCAGTCTACCCTTCTGCCATTTTCGAAGTTCTGAACAAGGAAACCTGGATTGACAACTACCTGGTAGGTATTCATCAAAACAGCGAATTGCAGGACGAGATCCGCATCCAGGTAGTCAGCAGGAACGGTTATTCGCAGGAAGTCCTGTCAGCACTTAAGGCTACCTTCCGGGCGCAGTTAAGAGTGGTACCGGAAATAGAATTGATCAACGCTGCTTCGCTGTCAGCTTTGCAGTTTCCTAATGGCTCCCGCAAGCAATTGAAAATTATCGATTACCGGCCATAGAAGACAGATCACTCATCAGCCATTAAAAAGAGATGTCTCCGCTCCGCTAGTGCTCCGGTCGAAAGGACGAGTTGGATTGGTTTTATACTCAAGCTTCGACAAGCACGGCAGCGCACAAACTTTATGTAATCCTGAGTTTAGCGAAGGATCAAGCAATATCGGCTTGCCTTACAGGAGGATAAACACCCACACCATCCATTAACCACCACTATTCACTATCCTCTTTTCACTATTCACTTTTCACCCTTCACTAACTAACCATCCTAATTCATAATATCCTCGTCTTTCGGTGGCTTGCTACTGATGATCAGGCGGATGGTCGGATCATTGGTAATAAAGCTCCACATCCAGCTGAAGAACAACTTTACCCGGTTTCTGAAACCAGCGATCGGCATAATATGTATGAACAGCCAGGTAAACCAGGCCAATGCGCCTTTCATAAACCCTCTTGGCAAATCCACCACGGCTTTAAACTTAGAAATGATCGCCATGCTTCCCTTATCCTTATACTTAAATGCTTTTAAAGGCTGCCCCTGCAACATTTTTTCAAAGTTCCTCGCCAAAAGCTTACCCTGCTGAATCGCCGGCTGCGCTACCTGCGGGTGCCCTTTAGGAAAAGCCGGATCGGTCATTTGCAGGCAAATATCCCCTATTGCATAGATATTACCCGTTCCTTCTACCTTGTTGTAAGCATCTACCAGGATCCTGCGGGCATGCCCGATGCTGGCTGCAGGTAAACCTTTGGCTTCCTTAGCGATCACCCCTGAAACCCAGATCAAAGTCGGCGTTTTTATTTCCTCGCCATTAGCCAGGTAAACCACGTTATGGCTAAAATCCTTCACCGCAACGCCCAATTTCACTTCCACTCCCAGGCGACCCAGTTGCTTTAACGCTTCTTCCTGCGACTTTTTACTCATCGGTCCGAGCAAGGTCTGGGCAGCATCTACAAGGACGATGCGACTCGGTATTCCGTTTAACTCGGGGTAGTCCTTCTCCATAATATACTTGCCCATTTCCGCCATCATACCGGCGATCTCCACACCTGTAGGGCCGCCACCTGATACTACGATCGTCATGATGCATTTCAGCGCCTCAGGGTCTTTGGTACGGCAGGCTTTCTCGAGATTCGTCAGTATGGTGTTTCGAACCTCCAGGGCATCATTGATGGTTTTCAGGGCCAGGGCATTGTTCCGCACATTTTCCATGCCGAAATAATTGGTTTCCGTACCCATTGCCAGCACCAGTTGATCATATTCGAGATTCCCTTTGTCGGTAACGATGTAATTACCCGCTTGTTCTATATGCAACAGGCTCGCATTAAAAAAACGAATGTTCTCTTTGTATTGAAACATTCGTCTGAACGGTAAACTGATATTGGAAGGCTCAATAAATGATGAGGCCACCTGGTAAATCAAAGGCGGAAAAAAATTATAATTATTCATGTCCACCAAAACAACTTCGACTCCTTGCTTTCCGGCGAGTGATTTAGCCAGGTTTATGCCTGCAAATCCGCCTCCTACTATAACGACTTTCATAAAATTCCTGTTTGTTGTTATTACTAGCTTTTCTAAACACATCCGCGCTTGCTGAATGTGCCCAAATTTACGAAGGCTTTTCTGCTCTAAAAGATAAAGTGCCATTTTCTCTGTTGAAAAGGGCACTTCTGCTCAATAATTAACAAATATTTCAAATGAGGTGTAAAAAATTATTTATTTAAAGCCAGCTTCTGTATTAAAACAGAATCTTTACGATAAGGATCGCCCAGGTACAGCATATTTTTCATCGTACTGTCTGCATTGGCAGTAAAATAGCTG
>CAXYKQ010000018.1:0-13611 GCA_964277835.1 uncultured Edaphocola sp.
CGAACAGAGCAGTTAAGCCCATCATGGCCGATGATACTGGTTTACTCCGGGAAAGTAGGTAGCTGCCATATGTATTATAAAGAGCGTTTCGTAATCGAAACGCTCTTTTTTTATGGCCATAACTCAAACAAGCTATACGGCAACACTACCACTAACAAAAAACCTGTCACTATTCACTACTCACTTTTTACTTTTTACTTTTTACTTTTTACTGCTTACCACTCACTTTTTACTTCTCAATCTTCACCCGTCGTGATCTGCTACACTAAAATGATACCCCTTCCCTTTTAAAGTGATGATCTCCACTCCTGTGCCCAGTGCGAAATACTCTCTTAACCTGCGTATATAAACATCCAGGTTGCGACTGATAAAGTAAGAATCATCTCCCCAGATCATTTTCATTAACTCTCGCCGGTCAACAGGTTTATTAGGAAACAGGCAAAAGATATTGAGAATTTCCGTTTCCCGGTTAGATAAACGTATCTCTTTATTTGGCGTATACAACTTCATCAGTTGGGGCACATACCTGAATTCACCGAGATAAAACTCCTGTAACAGTGATTTGCCGATGGCGTCGGTCATGATTGGATAATGAATCGCGATCTGGTTCTCTATACGCACCAGCAGCTCCTCCAGGCTGAAGGGCTTTTTGATATAATCAGTCCCGCCCGAAGAAAATCCTTCAAGGATATCTTTAGTCTGGCTTTTCGCAGTAAGAAAAAGGATAGGTAGCTTTGCATGGGCCCGCCTTACGGTTTTGCCCAGGCTATAGCCATCAATATAGGGGAGCATAATGTCCAAAATGCAAATATGGGGCTGGAAGGCATTAATGTGTTCCAATATCCTGGTGCCTTCTTTGTCATGCAATACCTCGTAGCACTTGATTTCCAATGTTTCTGACACAATACTGGCCAGGTGCTCTTCATCTTCAATATATAATATTCTATACTTCATCTTCTGTTGGAAATTCGGGTAAACAAATATCAAATATCGCACCCCAGCCGGGTTCAGCTATTAGCCTGAGCTTGCCTTTGTGGGCCTCAGTGATGTACCTGGCATAGGATAAGCCCAAGCCATAGCCTTTTATATTATGGATGTTTTCCTGTGGCACGCGCACAAACTTTTCAAATATCTTTTCGCGGTAATCTGCAGGCACCCCAGGTCCCTTATCAGAAATTTTCAGGTGTACCTGCCGATGTTCGCGATAGAGATCAATACGAACCAGTTCATTCCCATATTTGATTGCATTATCTACCAGGTTATAAATAGTTCCGGTAAGATGTGTCGGATCGGCCAATACATAAGCGCCTTCCGGATTGATGGCCAACTGCAGTTGCATGTTTTTTTGGAGTAATACCTGCTGCAGCGAATCGGTGATTTCCTGTAAGAGCTGCGGTAAGTAAATTTTTTGCAGATCGAGCACGAGTATACCATGGTCGGCCTGTGTCATATCCATTATTTTGCTGATCATGGCATCCAAACGGTTAAGCTCCCAGCCGGCCATGCCAATGTACCTTCGGGCACGTTCCGGGTCGTTAATGGCATCGTACCTACTGAGCGCCTCAATCGCAATCTTGGCAGTAGCAACCGGTGTTTTAAGCTCATGAGAAATATTGCTGATGAAATCATCTTTTTGCCGGGCAAATAAGTTTTGCTGACGCGTATTGAGGAAGGCCAGTAAAAAGGTAAGGCTGGAAAGGAGCAGGAGGACCAGGCAAAATATACCTTGGGGTAAAACTTCTTTAAACAAATAGAACTGATGGCCGTAGAGTGACAGATAGTCACTACCCGGTAGCGCATCCAAAGCCCGGTAACTGAAAGCAGAAGACGGCTTGCCGCCTTGCTTACTTACTACCCTAATGCCCGGGAAACGCTGTGCAACAGACCGGGTAAATGCTTTACGCAGCCAAGCCGTATCTGTTTTTACATCGAAGTCCGTGATATCAAGGCTATTAATGACCTCCTGTAGCGCCATACGCAATATTTTATCTGACTTTTTTCGGTCCTCATTATCCGTTGCCGGGTTCAGGATAATCGTATTGGGCGCTGAGCTGTCAAACTGGTGTACAATGGCCGCGTTACCCGGACGCTTGCTGTACAGGTGTATTGATTTTTTATTCCCCTTGTTATCCGTATTCAGCTCATTACTTTTAAGCAATTTGGTGCTTACTAAAGCGGTATCTGTTCCCGGCTTTAGTTGCATTACGGCAGTTACCTGCCGGTTAAGTAAGCTGTCCCTGATCTGATTTTCGGTCTGTGTAAACAACGATTGGGCATCTGTCGCTAACCTGTTTTCTGATTCCCGGTATTGCGCTCGGATCCATTGGCAGACAAACAGGAATAGCAATAGCTCACTGAGCAACATTAGCCAGCCAATCTGTTTGAGCTTCCTCCTTTGTTTTAAACTGTAATTCACGGTTTGTGTAATATAGGTGCAAATAAACTAAATGCTTTTAGTAATTCCGCAAATCGTTAACCTTAATTAACCTTAATTGGGCGGGCATTAACCGCTTCCGGCACCCTCTGGCAATAGCTTTGTAAACTCAATCAAAATAATTTATAGAATGAAAAAGCTTTTATTACTGCCTTTATTGTTATTGATCGCCTGTAGCGGAAAATCCCAGCAGCGGTCTGGCGTCATTACTTACGAACGCAAATTGTCTTTTAGTAAAGAAGAACTTAAAAATAGCAACCTGCCGGATGGCTTTGCAGCGATGATCATGGAAGGCAAGAAAACGCAAAAGATGTTATACTTCACTTCCGATGCCAGCCTGTGTGAAAATAATACCAATCTCCCGGAAAAAGAAAGTGAATATACCGATGGAAATATGATGATCCAGGCCGCCGGTTCAGAGCCGGACGAAAAAGTATTTGTAGACCTCAAAAATAAAAGGAAAACAGAGCAGAAGGACCTGATGGGAAAATTGTTCCTTATTAAAGATGAGCCGCTACAGGCCGTAAAATGGAAAGCAACCGGGCGACAGAAAAAGATCCTGGGGCATGCCTGCATGGAAGCGGTAAGTGTGGAGAAAGATAGCGAGGGCAAGGAAACTAAAATTACCGCCTGGTACACGACCGCAATTCCTGTTGCCACCGGTCCTGAAGGCATTACCGGCCTGCCGGGTATGGTGCTTGAAGTGTCGTTCGGATCAAATATTTCCTACACTGCTGTCAAAATAAATGCTATAGATGCGAAAGCAATCGAGCATATAAGGCCTCCTGTTAAAGGTAAAAGGACTACCGCTAAAGAATTTGAAGCTTTAAGCCTTCAAAAGATGAGAGCAATGGAACAACAGATGGAAAGCGGCGGCACTTTTATGATCAAGAGGGAGAAATAATTGGGGAAACTATGTTTAAGACAATATTTTGGACCTGCTTACTGTTGGTCTTAATCCAGGGTTTTGCATTTGCAGGGCAGCATAATTTTAAAGGGATGGTGAGGGATAGCCTGGATGTTCCTTTACCCGGGGTATCCGTAGCATTGCTGGACCCTCACGATTCAACACTCGTTGGCTTCAGCATTACCAACCAGCAGGGCGCTTACAGCCTTACTGCTGTAGGGGATGGGAACTACCTGCTACAGGTTGCGCTAATGGGTTATTATACTTATTATAAGCCACTCTCCGTAGATGAAACGACGGATGCTGATCTGGGAACGCAGGTGCTGCAACTCAACCCGGAAAGTACTTTGCTCGATGCCGTCGTGGTCTCCGGCGAGAAGATACCGGTGAGGCTGAAAGGGGATACGATCGAGTACAATGCGGGCTCTTTCCAGGTGAAGCAGGATGCAGTAGTTGAAGACCTTTTGAAAAAAATGCCGGGTATACAGGTAGACAAGAACGGTAATATCGCAGCTATGGGTAAGCAGGTAACCCGGATATTAGTAGATGGCAAGGAGTTTTTTGGCGATGATCCCAAAGTAGCTACTAAAAATTTGCCTGCCGACGCGGTAGATAAGATCCAGTCTTTTGATAAAAAATCAGACGCGAGCTTATTTTCCGGGATTGATGACGGACTAAGGGAACAGACCCTGAATGTAGTGTTGAAATCCGGGAAAAAAACGGGCTATTTCGGATCTGCTCATGCCGGCGGCGGTTACCCTAAGCAATATGAAAGCCTGCTAAAGGCGTTTAAATTCAGGCAGAAGAGCCAATTAGCTACCATGGGTATGTTCAATAACATTAATAAATTCGGATTCACCTTTGAAGATTACTTTAATTTCAATGGCGGTCTTAAATCACTTACCGGCGGGGAGATAAGAATTGATTCTGACGAGTTACCTGTCGATCTGGGACAACCGGTCACCGGCGATGTCGGGTCGGGCGCACTAACCCTGAACTATATGCTGGAACCAAACGACCACGATAGGGTTACAGTAAATTACATGGGCAATGGCATGCATAAATTACTCGACCAGGAGACCCGGTCCCGGAACTTTTTACCTGGCGGAAGTTTTAACTCGTTACAGGAAGATCAAAATAAAAGCAGCAGCTTGGTAAACCGGGCTTCTGTCAAGTGGAGGAGACAGACGGAGTCGGCTTTGATCACTTCCAATGTCTATGGCCTTTTAAAAAATAATGAAGAACAGGGTACTTCACAGACCAGGAATGATGTAAATACGATTTTAGAAAATTACCAGGATAATGCCAATCACCTGAAGGCAGATAAATCAGAGTTTGCCGGCGATTTCAACTGGATGAAAAAACAAAAGAAGAAATGGCCGGTAATAAAGGCGGGGCTACAGGGAAACTATAAGCAACAGAACGGTGCGGAGCAATGGCGCAACAACACCACCTTTTCATCGCCTTTTGCTGAGATCAGGGATGCCCAATACCGCAATGAACGCGGCTACCAGGCCGCTGTTTCGGCACAACTTTCGGCCGTCCGTGCACTGAGTAAAGGATATTTCCTGGAGCCTCTGTTGCAATCGGCTCGCTCAACACAGTCTGTAAGCCGGCTACAAGGGCCTGCTGAAGGGATTGAATCGGTCACAGACTCCTTAAGTCCTTCGTTTTTACAGCAGGTAACCAATCTGAACGCGGAACTGGAGCTGAAAAAGATCGGGAAGCGCGAGCGGTGGGGGCTTACCGTAAAGAGAGCGGATGTATGGCTAAACCCGTCCATGAACGGGCAGCAGTGGTACAACAAGCATTATGCTTATTGGTTACCGGCCGTTTTCTGGGAGCGGGAACCTAAAATGGGAACACGGCTGCGCCTGTCTTATAAGACAAGCGTGAATACGCCTGGCGCCGACCAGTTACTGCCGGTGGCCGACTACCGGAACCCGCTGGTACTGTCCAGGGGAAACCCAAACCTGGTGCCGGAATATCACCATAGGGCCAGCGCCGTATATGCTTCATTCGACCAGTATAACATGGCTACATTCTCTGCAGGCTTACAGGGAAACTTTACCAGGAATAATATTACTTACAGCCGTAATATTGCTGCAGACCTTTCTCAGCAGCTGGAGTATGTGAACACACCGTATCAATTGTCGGGACAGGCAGACCTGGCCTATTCAAGACCAGTAGAAGCTGTAGGGCTAAGTTTAGACCTGCGGCTTAATGAAACCTGGGCACAGTCGATCAGCCCGGTAAATGGTATCAATAACCGCAACAATACGCTGACACATACACTCGACCTGAACTTCAATAACACGAAAAATAATGTTTGGGATTTACGCTGGGGCGCTAAGGTGAGTCTTTCCGGCAGCCGCTATTCCGTCAATAAAGAAATGAACAATAAGTACAATAATTATTCCGGCTATGCGCAATTGAGCTACCGGCCCGCTGCCAGCTGGAATATTTCTACTTCAGGAGAGATTACGCACTACACAGCAGGCAGCTTTGGACGGGCACTTACCATCCCGCTTTTAGGCGCAGAGCTAAGCCATTATATTTTCGCCAACCGGCGTGGTGCGATCAGTTTGAAAGCCTTCGATATATTGGATAAAAACAGGGCAGTAGAAAGGATCAGCCAGCTCAACTACCTGATGGAACGTAAAAGTAATACTATCGGCAGGTATATAATGCTTTCTTTTAGCTACCGGCTCAACAAATCAGGCAATGCGCCGGGTAGTGTAAAACTACAACCATAAGAGATGCAGAGCGGCGATAACCATAGGTTCACCGCCGCTTTGCACCTATTTAATCATTAAAGGAAACTTGCCAGCAGGCATGCCATTGCTGCTTCGGTTCCAGGGCACAGATGCCTTCTTTTTCTTCCAGTAACCCGCTGGCATTTACCCCGTCTGTGATGCCCTGCCAGGGCTCGATACAGATAAAATCGGCATCCTTTTTGCTCCAGATGCCCAGGAACGGGAACTGCTCGAAAGAAATAGTTACAGTACGGCTGTCTTTTTCTGTTACCAATTGCAGCTTACCCGATCTCAGGTCCTTAAAAATGAGGGCGTCCTCATAAAATAAAGATTTTTTCAATGCGATACAATTGCTGTGGTTGAAAAATGGTAGCCCTTCAGCCAAAAGGTGCCCCGCTGCATTCAAAGGGTACACTTTTGCCTGCTCTATCGCTTCAAATTTTAAGGTATAATCTTCAAACTTCAAAGTCTTGTCGATCGGCAGGTTAAAGGCCGGGTGTCCGCCGATTGAAAAATACATCAGCTCTTCATCTTGGTTGATCACCGTGTAAGCCACCGTCAAATTGTTGTCCCTGAGTGTGTAGTCCACCCGGAGACTGAAAAGGAAAGGATATTGTTGTAGCGTCGCCTCATCCGCTTTCAACTCGAGGCATACGCAGTTGTTTTCCTGCCTGATTACTGCAAACTCCCTGTCCCGGGCAAAGCCATGGCGGGACATAGTGTAAGCGGTGCCCTGATGCACATAAGTGTCATTTTTAAGGGTACCAACGATAGGAAACAGTATCGGGCTATGCTTGTTCCAATATGCAGGATCGCCCTGCCACAGATACTCAGTATGGTCTGTTTTACCGGCGATACTGCAGAGCTCTGCACCTTTCGTTAAAATTTTAACGGTGAGTAAATTATTTTCCAGGATGATCATGCAACAAACATAAACAAAATGTGGAGTATGTACTTGTTTATTTAACGACATGCTGTTTTCAGGCTGCCGGTGCGCGCCAACTGCCCCCTGACTGATCGTAAAGCAGCGTCTTACAAAAACTTATTAAGTCTATCTGAATTAAATCTTACTTTTGCAGACAAATTGTAAATACTTTTCAGAAATTATGGAATTGCAAGCTTTAAAAGATATGGCCACACAGGTGCGCCGTGATATCGTAAGAATGGTACATGGTGTGCAAAGCGGACACCCGGGAGGCTCTCTAGGATGTACAGACTATCTGGTGGCGCTTTATTTTAAAGAAATGAAACATAACCCGGCTTTTAATATGGAAGGTAAAGGCGAAGATATGTTCGTCTTATCCAATGGCCATATTTCACCGGTATTTTACAGTGTATTATCGCGTTCCGGCTATTTCCCGGTGGCTGAATTAGCTACTTTCAGGAAGATCGACTCCCGCCTGCAGGGGCACCCGGCTACTCATGAGCATCTGCCTGGTGTACGTATTGCGAGTGGTTCTTTAGGCCAGGGTTTAAGTGTCGCTAACGGTATGGCAGTATCGAAGAAAATGGATAAAGACAATTCCTTTGTTTTTGCGCTGACCGGTGACGGAGAATTACAGGAAGGACAAAATTGGGAAGCCATCATGTTCGCTGCCCACCATAAATTAGATAACCTGATCATCGCGGTAGACCATAACGGGCAGCAGATCGACGGCCCGACTAATGAAGTGATGAACTTAGGCGATATCCGCTCCAAATTCGAAGCTTTCGGCTGGGAAGTAATGGAGATTGAAAAAGGTAATGATATGGAAGCCGTAGTAGCAGGCATTCAGCAGGCGAAACAATTGTCCGGTAATCAAAAACCGGTTTGTATCTTATTAAAAACAGATATGGGTGCCGGGGTGAGCTTTATGATGGGGACACATGAGTGGCATGGTATTGCTCCTAATGATGAGCAGTTGGCAACCGCTTTATCCGAGTTACCGGAGACAGCAGGTGACTACTAGAATATAAATTATTTAGTTTCAAGGACTGGTTCAGATTAATATTATATAATTTGAGTCAGTCCTGAATTGTTTAAGAGGTAAACTACATTTTATTGTAAATAAGGTAATACATATACAAAAAGTATTAACTTTGCCTCCTGTTATTTTAATATTAATAATCCTTTATAATGATCGAAAACGGCATCAAAAATCCAAATGCTAATTTAGAGCACGTCGGCATCAGGCCTGCGGTTGCCAACTGGAATCTTTCCGCTGAAGAGTTGACTAAGCAAACCATTGATTTAAAGCAAGGTGTTTTGAACAGTACCGGAGCTTTGTGTGTGAATACCGGGAAATTTACAGGTCGTTCGCCTAAAGATAAATTTACGGTAAAAGATGCTGTAACAGAGCATACCGTTGATTGGGGAGATGTTAATATCCCCTTTGAGCCGGCAGCTTTTGATAAATTATATGACAGGGTAGTTGCTCACCTGGAAGGAAAACAATTGTGGGTGCGCGATGCCTATGCCTGTGCGGATCCTACTTACCGTTTAAATATCCGCGTGGTAAATGAAACTCCTTGGGCCAACTTGTTTTGTAACGATTTATTTTTACGTCCTACAGAAGCAGAAATAAAAGAATTTAAACCGGAATGGCATATCATCCAGGCTCCCGGTTTTGAAGCAGACCCGGCTGTTGACGGTACCCGCCAGGCTAACTTTACGATCGTTAACTTCACCCGTAAAGTAATCCTTATAGGTGGTTCCGGCTATACCGGAGAAATGAAAAAAGGTATTTTCGGTGTGTTGAACTATTTATTACCACAAGAGCATAATGTATTATCTATGCACTGTTCGGCTAATGAAGGCAAGGACGGCGATGTGGCTTTGTTCTTTGGGCTGAGTGGTACGGGTAAAACAACATTAAGTGCAGATCCGAACCGGCCTTTGATCGGTGATGATGAGCATGGATGGGCTGATGGTTCCGTTTTCAACTTTGAAGGTGGTTGCTATGCCAAAGTAATTGATTTAAGCAAAGAAAAAGAACCGCAGATCTTTGATGCAGTACGTCCCGGAGCCTTATTGGAAAACATCGTTTTTAAAGGCGATACCAATGAGGTGGATTATACGGATGGCAGCATCACTGAAAATACACGTGCTGCTTATCCTATCTATCATATAGATAATGCCAAGGAGCCTTCTTACGGTGGCGATCCTAAAAATATTTTCTTCCTGACTTGTGATGCCTTCGGTATCCTTCCCCCGATCTCTAAATTAACCAAATCGCAGGCGATGTACCATTTTGTAAGTGGCTATACCGCTAAAGTTGCTGGTACAGAAGTGGGCGTTACAGAGCCACAAACTACGTTTTCCGCGTGTTTCGGGCGGGTATTCCTGCCGCTACACCCGGTAAAATATGCCGAATTGTTAGGAAGCAAATTAGATCAGCACCAGGATGTAAATGTTTGGTTGATCAATACCGGCTGGAGTGGCGGTCCTTACGGAGTAGGAAGCCGTATGAACCTTAAGTATACAAGAGCTATGATCACCGCAGCAATGAATGGTGAATTGAATAATGCCAACTTTATGGCACACCAGGTGTTCGGGGTATTGATGCCGGACGCAGTTCCTGGGGTTCCGTCCGAGATCCTTAATCCACAAACGACCTGGGCCGATAAAGAGGCTTATACTCAGAAAGCCTTAGAACTGGCTCAATTATTTGTCAATAACTTTGACAAGTACGCCAGCGAAGCTAATGAAGAAACCCTTGCTGCAGCTCCACTTACCCGCTTAACGCCGGTAGTTGAGTAAAACGTAATCCAATATTATAATACTTATAGTAAAGGCTGCTCATTGCAGCCTTTTTTTATAGAGGGAATAGCGAAGTAGCCTTTGGTTTTATGTTAGTTTTCACAGATAATGCCCCCGGTATCATTTAAAAGCGCTTAACTTTGCGCAAATTTCCCCAATCGTAGTTATGAAGTCAAACCGTAAAAAGCTGGTTGTTGTCCTGGTCGTATTTTTTATCGCACTATGGGCCGTGTTCGCCGTGTATTATTATAATGTGTCAAAGGACATGAAGAAGCCGCCGGCATTGGCTTTCCTGGGAGATGATATGCATCAGGTCAGGGATTTCAAGTTTGTCAACCAGGATGGAGATACGATAAGTTTGGCCAAATTAAAAGATAAGATCCTTGTGGTGGAATATTTCTTTACGACCTGCCAGGGTATCTGCCCGGTCATGAACGACAATATGGCCGATGTATACAACACATTTAAAAATGATGATGATATTGTTATCTTAAGCCATACCGTGGATCCAAAACGTGATTCAGTTCCCGCCTTAAGAGACTATGCCCGGAAGTATGATGCAGATAGCAAAAGCTGGATGTTCCTGACCGGGGACAAAAAAGAACTTTATGACCAGGCTCGCTACAGCTACCTGGTAACGGCCGCAGACTCTTCAAAAACCGATATCGCAGCTGATTTTATTCATACCGAGAACTTTGTATTGGTAGATAAGAAAGGACGTGTTCGTGCTCATGCTTCGAAAGATGGTAATGTTTATCCTTACGATGGTACCGACAAAAAAGATGTGGCGCAAATGATCAAGGATATCCAGTTGCTGAAAGAAGAACAATAAAAACTTACTTAAATAAATAAAAGTCCTGCCGGAAAGCAGGACTTTTATTTATGAGGCAATATCCGGGATCATCAACGCATCACCAGGTTATGTTCTTCAATTATTTTCCTGAGGTTAGACAAGCCGTAACGCATGCGCCCCAGCGCAGTATTAATACCTACATTAGTGATCGTGGCGATTTCCTTAAAGCTCAGGTCCGCATAAATTCTCAACAAAATTACATCCCTTTGCACTTCAGGTAAGTGGTCCAGGAGGTTCAATACCTGGTTAGAAGTTTGTGCCTGCTCCATATCTGTTTCTGCATTGCGGTAATCGATGCAGAGATATTCAAACCATTCCAGGTTATCTTTAGAGCTCACTTTGTTGATCTGTTTGTTTTTTCTGAAATAGTCAATGCAAAGATTGTTGGCAATACGCATAGCCCAGGGTAAAAACTTGCCATGATCAGCATATTTACCCGCAAGTATGGTATTTACAATTTTAATGAAGGTTTCCTGGAAAAGATCTTCAGCAGTGTGCTTATCCTTAACTTTCATGAAAATAGTGGTGTAAATGTTCTTTTTATAACGATCTACGAGTTCCCCTACAGCAAGCTGGGATTGATTTTTTTGAAATGCCTCGATTAACTCCTGGTCAGAAGCTTTTTTGAATTGATTAGCCATAATGTCTACAATAACCAATGCACTTTAAGCAGCGCAACGCGTTATTTCTATAAATGATGATAAATTGTAGATGTTCGACTTATAAGGGACCAGTTTTTTAGATGAAACAAAAATAGGTTATTTTATTTATTTGGTTAAAGTTTTTATATAATCACTATATATTGAACTCTTTAATAAAATAGCAATTCACAAAATTGCTTTTATTTATGAATAAACAACCTATACAGATCAATAGACGCGGTAATGGATAAAAAGCTTAGTTTATACGGTCAAAAATTTGAAAAAATATTTTTTATATATAAAAGTTGTTGGCAACTAATGTTTTTTATTTGTAGGCGAATTTAATTTTGCTCGTTTAAACTAAAGCTATCTAACCCGTCGATTAGCCTGTACTTCCCGATGCTGTCGATTGGGAAGTAGTTTCTGTCCAGGAATGCATTTTCAGTGATCTTGAAATTAGAGTAAAAGGAGTCCGGTACCTGCCTCATACTAAAACCTTTTGGGGCAATTTTAAAGGTAACCGCTGGTTGGTACCCTTCTATATTTGATAACATCATGCTTTCGATCGGCATACCCCAGGTCATCACAAAATAATTACGGGCTTCTTGTTCATCAGCCACAATCACCGATTTGTAAATGCCGGATTGATAAAGCTGTTTGGTTAATTGCGTCAAGTTCTCTAAACGATGATTAAAAAAACGATAGGCATCATACACATACAGCAAACGCACCGCAAATAAAAAGACAAAAATACCCAACACAAGTTTTGGTTTTACCCTTGTTTTAAATAGTTGAAAAACAAAAGGGGCGCTTAGGATCACAGAAAGCGGGGCCCATTCATTTTCAAAATAGAAAAGCATATTTCTATCGTAACCTTCGGGATAAACAACACAGACCAAAGCAAAATAAACAAGCGTAAACATTAAAGTCAGGCCCAGCTGAAAATATTTCTTATTTCTTGCCAGCAAAACCATTCCAGCCAGGAATAAAAGCAAAGCGATCCAGTAATTCTGCAACAGCAGTTTTATAAAGGTCTGCGCGTGCTCAGAGCGAAAGGCAGCTAAAAAGCTGCTAAAGGAAATTTCATGAACCGACGCCAGTTTAGCGGAATCATACCAGCCTAAAGTGCTCACATAATAGCGGAGGAAACCCAGTGATAGCAATAAAACAGAATAGGCCCAAAATTTCCTTTGCTTCACCAGTAGCTTAAAATTGCTGTATTCAAGATTTAAATAAAGCCATAAAAATGAAAAAGGGAATAAAACGATCACATGACAGATCAACGCAAGGAAAGCAAAAGCAATCAGCAGGCCCATCGACAAAAGATTATGCCGGAACCGCTTTTGGAAATACAAGGCAAAGAATAAAAACATCCAGGTAAGCCCCTGGAAAATCTCGCCAACGGTACAAAAAAATCCATCGCTGATAAACAGGAACAGGTAAAGACTGAATAAAACAGCCAGTTGCTTTTGCCGCCAGCGGAAGCCAATAAGCAATGCCGCGGCCAGGTAAAACAAATAAAAGCTGACAGAGAAAATCATCATAACAGCCTTCAAGGGCATATGAGTATAGATAGCTGCCAGGGCGCCCAATTGGGTAATGAATGCGCCGAAGCGCATTTCCATAAAATAAAAAGTTTTTTGGCTGGTCATGTGGACTAAAAACCAGCTGGAATCAACAAAAAGGGTACGCTCTTTATACGCAATTAAGGAAAGAATGGTAAGTAATACCAATGAAGCGAAAGCAGTCCGGTAAGCAATACTGATACTTTTAGATTGGTTATTAAGCATTGAACTTATTTAAACTTTTAATCTTCTATAATAGTACTATAGACGTGGAAGCAAATATACCTATGTTTAGACAAGGCTTATTATAATAGCAGAGTCATTTCACTAGTCTATTCCGGCCTCAAATAATAATAGGGAATATAATGTAATATAAATAATAGCTATTCGGTTATGGAAATTTTAGTATTTGACAAAGCTATGAGCAAACAGCTAAAATCCATATCTTTGCCGGGTAAAGTTATTGAATTGTTTATAGATATGGAAACGACTTTAATTGATGCTCCGGTCACGTTCACGACAGGAGCATTAAAAGAAATAAAAAGATTGGTATCTACGCCCGATTTTGACCCGGAGATGATTTTGCGTGTAGGCGTAAAAGGAGGAGGTTGTTCGGGACTCAGCTACGTCCTCGGCTTTGATAAACAAGAAGCTGATGATGATGTTTTCGAAATAGATGGTGTCAAGGCGATTATGAAAAAAGCGCACGGCCTGTA
>CAXYKQ010000019.1:0-4554 GCA_964277835.1 uncultured Edaphocola sp.
GATTTTGACTTCAACGTAGTAATCCGGACTTTACTTTATAACAGTCATTCAAAACGCCTCTCTTACCACACCGGCGGAGCCATTACCATAGACAGCGATCCGGAAAAGGAATGGCAGGAAGTCTTGTTGAAAGCAAAGGCTTTAGAATCAATTTTTTAATTTTTTTCCACTGCAGAGATCACAAGCGCGGAACAATTACCCCCGAAGCCAAAAGAATTGGTAAGGACATGTTTTATCTTCTTGGCAACAATGTCCGGAGCGGGTTGCCAGCTTAAGGCGCTCATAGGTGTTTGCAGCCGGAGATGCGCCCAGGTCTGTTGCTCGCGGATCGCCAGAACAGAGAAAACGGCCTCGATAGCGCCTGCAGCACCCAGGGTATGCCCGGTGTAGCACTTTGTCGAGCTGGCCTCGGGTACGCTGTAACCTTCAAATATTTTTTCAATGGCAATTCCTTCAGAACTGTCATTGTTAGCCGTGCCCGTCCCGTGGAGATTAATATAATCGATTGCTTCCGGCCGGATCCCGGCTTGTTGCAGCGCCTGCTTCATCGCTAATTGATTGCCGGTCCCTTCGGGAGAAGAGGCGGTCTGGTGATGAGCATCATTGGCATTAGCATAACCACTGACCGCAGCCAGTTTTTCTGCTTTAAGGCTTTTCGCAGTTTGCTCGTTCATTAATATTACATAAGCGGCACCTTCACCCAGGTTCAGGCCGCGGCGATTTTCATCGAACGGCTGGCAGAGCTCCTTATCCAGGATCATTAAAGCATTAAATCCGTTCAGCGTAAATTGAGATAAGCTGTCTGCACCACCGGCAATTACGATATCCATTTTGCCCTGTTCGATCAGTTTCGCCCCCATCATAATTGTATTGGCCGAGGAAGAACAGGCAGTGCTGATGGTCGTGGTCCAGCAATCCTCCAGTCCGAGAGCAGCTGCGGTTAATTCGGTAATGCTGCCACTCTCGTGATAACGGATCTTCCTTTGATCGATTTTTTCTCCTGATTTTATTTTCGGGTATTCTTTTTCGGTGAGGTCCATACCGCCTACCGTATTGGCAGATATTAAACTAATGCGATAGCCTTTCAGGCGTCCGTCAAATGCACTTAATGCCTCCTTAGCCGCCACGATACTTAACAAAGCAGTGCGCGGTAAGGTGCTTAAAGCGCCGCATTGATCTGCCAGTTCCCGGTTACTGAGTTTTATTTCCCCCACCGGCAACTGGTGAACACTTTTTAATAAAACGGCGGGACCAATGCCTGCCTGCCTTGCTTTTAAAGCGTTCAGGTTTTCCGGGACATTACGGCCGATGGCGGAAATAATCCCTAATCCGGTAATGTAGGCAGTTGATTTTTGAGTCATGGTTGAGCAGTTGATTCCGATGCAAATTTAAGCTTTTGAACGGGTAGAAAAAGCAGGCAATACCTGCATCACATTGTTGACGGGTAGACCGATCACGTTGTAAAGGTCACCTTCTATACCCGAAATGCCGACTAAGCCGATCCATTCCTGCAGGGCATAAGCGCCGGCTTTGTCAAAAGGTTGATAATGGCGGATATAATAGTCGATCTGCTCCTCGCTCAATTCATTGAAATGTACTTTGGTTATGCTGTGAAAAAGCTCTTTCCTGTCGCCGCTGAGGAGGCATACCCCGGTAATAACTTCATGCGTCTGCCCGGAGAGGGAACGAAGGATTTGCCGTGCATCTTCCGCGTCTTTGGGCTTACCGATTACCTTTTCCTGTAACAGGACAATGGTGTCCGCTGCAAGTATAACGGTTTCCCTGTTTAATTTATTGGTGGCTTCGAGCTGCTGATAGACCGCAAGTGCTTTTTCTTCCGCGATAAATTCGGGTACTTCGGCGCGGGTTAAATGCTCCGGGTACGTTTCCTCTGTAGGCACGATAACGATTTCAAATTCAAGCGCGGCATCGGAAAGGAGTTGTTTGCGCCTGGGAGATTGTGAAGCCAATATAAGTTGCATAAAATAACAGTTTACTAATAGAAATAAAATATGATTAGCGTGAGAATACCAAAGATCATAATGAATTTCAGCATTTTGCTGTAGCGGGCAAAGTGTTCCTGCCGCACCGATTGGTTGATTTTAAATAGGGTATACACCAGCGGTAAGATCAATGCAGCGATCATATAGATGCCCGGGAAGATCCAGCCCTTGGCGAACAGAGCCGCGACAGCGAACGATAGCGCAACTATAGAAAGTACCAGCAAGCCCTGCACGAACCATACGGTTTTTTGTATGCCGATCTTGATCGGCATGGTGATACAGCCATCTTCGGCATCGCCTTTAAAATCTTCCAGGTCCTTTATAATTTCCCGAACCCAGTTCAGTAAAAATGCGAACCCGCTATATGTCATTAAAATCCAGGTTGGGTTCAGCTTGACCTTGCCTTGCGCATTTTCAAGAAAAGGACTTTTGAGCAAGGGCCAGGCGGCGGGTTCATAACCCAGTAAGATCAGGATGGACAGGGCCGTGAGTAATGAAACTACAACATTTCCTATAATGAATTGCCGTTTAAAATGGGTGGAATAGAACCATAATAATATGGTGCAGCAAACCGGGAGCAACAGTACTGTGATGTTCCTGAGTCGATACGAAAGGTAAACACAGATAGCAAGACCGATAACATTGCAAAAAGTATGGAACAAGATGGCCGTTCTGGGGTTGATATCTTTCCCGATCAGCGATTTTGTCGGCCGGTTGATGGCGTCGATCTTTACATCGAAATAGTCATTAATAATGTAGCCCGCGCCGGCGATCAGTGCCGTGGCGACGGACAGGAGCAGGGTGTTTTTGAAATCCAGGAAAAGCGGCGTTTGGGTAAAACTGCCCAAAGGACGGATCAGGAAAAACCAACAAAGCAATTGAGTGGCAATAATAATGAGCAGGTTGGAAACACGTAATATCCGTGCCAGATCTTTAAAGTTCATAAGGTAAATTTGCTGCTGCCCCATTTATTGAACGGGCTAAAAAATACAGGTCGGTCATTACTAAAGCGGCCATAGCTTCCACAATTACAGGCGCACGCAGGGCTACGCAAAGATCATGACGGCCTTTTACGGAAAAGTCTTCTACAGCCCCTGTATTGTGATGATACGTTCTTTGGGTTTTCGGCGTAGAAGCCGTCGGTTTAATTGCTATATTAAAAGTGATGGGATTGCCATTGCTGATCCCGCCAACCACACCCCCCGCGTTATTGCTCCTCGTATTGCCTTCCCGGTCTGAATAAGTATCGTTGTGTACCGAACCAAACATTCTTGCCGCTTCAAAACCTGCGCCGAATTCTATACCTTTTACGGCAGGGATGGCAAACATGGCATGGGCGAGCCTGCTCTCTATACTGTCCCAGAAAGGCTCTCCGAGCCCTGCGGGTACACCACCAATAGTGCAGGATACAATGCCGCCTACACTGTCTTTGGCCGCGATGGCTAGTTCCAGGCCCTTTTCAGGGTCTTTTTGTCCCGCCACTTCAGTCACCCTGGCTGCAAAGGATACGGTATTGAGTATTTTTTTTGCGATCACGCCTGCTGCCACCAGGCCTGCCGTTAGCCGGGCGCTGAAATGCCCGCCGCCACGGTAGTCTTCAAATCCTTTGTATTTTATATGAGCGACAAAGTCGGCATGTCCCGGCCGGAACACACCGCGCTGCTTTTCATAATCGCCGCTACGTGTATTTTCATTGGCAATCCAGATCATCAGGGGCGCGCCGGTTGTATGCCCGTTGAATACCCCGCTTTTGAACTCCGGAATATCCGCCTCTACTCTTGGGGTACCTCCTTTTTGTCCCCCCCGCCTGCGGTCCATGTCTTTCGAGAAATCAGTTTGACTTAAAGGGATGCCGGGAGGAACATTGTCCAGAATTACGCCGACACCCTCGCCATGTGATGCTCCGAAAATCTGTACTTTGAAAATTGTGTTGAAACTGTTCATCTGCCTGAATTTACTGTTGATCTTCTTTTTTTGCAAGGGCATCCCGGTCTAAATATTCCTTTAAAAGAATTTTCTCTGTATACTCAGCAAAAGAATTAGGCATGATTTTTCCGCCGAAATGTTCGATATAAGCTTTGGTAAATTCTGCACCAAAATAAAGAATAAAAGAAGAAAAATAGATCCACAAAAGGAGAACGATCACTGAACCGGCCGCACCATACAAGCTCGCCATAGTATTGCCGCTGATGTAAAGCCCGATCAGGTATTTGCCAAAGAAAAATAGCAAAGTGGTAACGAGCGCCCCGGGTAAAACCTGTCTCCATTTTATTCTGACATCAGGGAGCATTTTGAATATTGCCATAAAAAGTACCAGCAATACAGTAAATGTAAATACAGTATTCACAACGCCGATCATCGTAACCGGGATAAAAGGCAATTGTTTGAGTATAAAATCACTGAATCCTAGAATGACCGCGTTCAAAATGAGCGATACGATCAGTAGGAAGCCAAAACCGACGATCATGGTGAACGAGAGCAGGCGGCTGAGCAAAATTTTGATAAAACCTTTTTTCGCTTTTGCCCTTACTCCCCAGATCATATTCTGCGA
>CAXYKQ010000020.1:0-8580 GCA_964277835.1 uncultured Edaphocola sp.
ATCGAAATCCCGATCATCGTACGTTTACAAGGAACTAATGCTCCCGAAGCTAAGAAACTGATTGAAGAGTCTGGCCTGAAAGTACAATCCGCGATCCTGTTAAGCGAAGCTGCTGACCTGGTTCAGAAAGCGGTACAAGGATAATCATAGATTAGAAAAAATATTAGGAATGAGGATGCGATAATTCGCATCCTTATTTTTTATGCGATCAAATTGTTGTTGTTTATATTTGAAAGGAAATTATACCCTTAGCAAACATCTTTTATGCAAAAAGTATTTTTAATAACTGTATTAGCGATTCTTAGCGCTAACTTTTGTAAGGCACAGGAAAAGGTAATTAAATGGGCAAACGATTCTTTGGTCATACGTGATTATGACAGCATAATAGCCCAAACAGGAGATAAGGATGAAGGAATGCTGAAGCTAATGCAGTCCAGAAGTAAAATTATATATGCCATCAAAAACGGAAGCATTCAATCCCGGTATACTTATAGTCTTCAGGGAGTCAAAACGCAAGAAATGCATTTTAAACATGGACAGCCACACGGCAAGTATACCGAATGGAATAATTATAGTGGCAAGCTTATTGCCGAAGGTTACTATAAAAATGGATTGAAAGACAGCAATTGGGTGTTTTATCATTATAACGGAGAAAAGCAGTTAGAAGGGCGGCTTTTAGCCGATTCCTCAAATCTTATAGATTATTTCGAGTATGAAAGGTCTGTCCTTAACGAAGAAGGAGAGATTGTCATTGAAAGAGTTATGAACAACGGGTATTCACCATTCGACGGCGATTGGATTGTCTATGATGAAAAAGGTAAAAAGATACAGACGCTGAGATTCAAGAAAGGTGTTTTAGTAGGTTTTTTCTTTCCTCAACCCTGAAAATAGTTTAGGCCAACGCTTCCGGTAATACTTATGAAATACAGTTTCCTATCATTAACATCGTTATTCCTCTTTTCCTGCAATAACAGCACCGTTCAACAACAAAATGATCAGGCTGCTTGTAGTACTTCAAATAAAGGGATAAATACGCGCCACATCATTTACCTGCACGGCCGCATCGTAGAGCTGCAGGGCAAAGCGGCCTTTAGCGAAGAATATGGTAAATATGAATTAGACAGTATTCTCGACGCATTAAAAGAGGGCAATGCCCAGGTATATTGTGAACTGCGCCCGGAAAATACCGAGGTGCCTGCCTATGCACAAAAACTATCCCGCATGATTGATAGTATGGTCCTTACCGGGATAGCACCCGGGGATATCAGTGTGATCGGCGCTTCAAAAGGTGCCCTTATAGCCGCTACTACTTCCAGCATCAACCCGCAGCCGGTTAATTATGTGCTGATGGGCGGCAACAATACCACGATCGAGCAGCAAAACGACTGGCATTTCCATGGTCGTGTGCTATGCATTTATGACTCTTCCGATACGATCGCCGGGAAAAATTATGATTACTGGAAAGTACGCTCACCGGAAGCAATTGCGTTTCAGCAGCTTGAGGTGAGCGAGAGGCGCGGTCATGGTTTTTTATATCGCCCTTTGAAGGCATGGACCGTTCCGGCATTAAATTGGACGCGTAATCAACCGCGATAAAATAAGTTGTTGACCAAATTTTAAGTCTACCGTTAAGTGACCAAAATATACCTGCTACGAGCACTTATGCAATAAATATTTAAAGGTTTTTCTTCAATTGTATGCGTTATGATCTTCAATAGCTTGGTAAGAAAGAATTTTTATTTACAGGCGTACCTGAGCCGGTAATATTCATTTATGCTTAACACTTAAGTGCACGTTTTTTTATAAATTTGAAGCTTCAGTCAAAACAAAAAAACAACAAAAAGCAAAACAAAAATTTATGAAAAAGCTGGTATTAAGCTGCTTTATGGCAGCCTGCTGCATAGGTGCGGCACAAGCCCAAAAAATTAACTTGGGAAAAGCGGCCAATGCTGCTTCCAAAGGCGTCGGGGCCCTGTCTTTCTCCAATGCCGATGCCATCAGGCTGTCTAGAGAAGCCGTAGAGTGGATGGATAACAATAACAAGGTGGCGGGGCCTAAAGACCCTTATACCGTTCGCCTGAACCGCTTATTTGGCAAACATAAAACCCAGGACGGCCTGTCCCTTAACTATAAGGTATACCTGGTAAAAGACATCAATGCCTTCGCTTGTGCAGATGGTAGCGTAAGGGTATTTTCTTCCCTGATGGACATTATGACCGACGACGAATTACTGTCGATCATCGGCCATGAAATCGGCCACGTGAAAAATGAAGATACCAAAGATGCGATGAATAGCGCTTACCTGAAAGCGGCGGCTATCGATGCGGCTTCCTCTGCTTCCAATACCGTTCAAACCTTATCCGAAAGTCAGTTGGGCAAAATGGCGAATGCCATGCTGGACGCTTCTCATAGTCGTAAGCAAGAGTCTGAAGCCGATGAGTATGCCTATGATTTCATGAAGAAAAACGGCTACAATGTGATGGGTGCCTATACCGCATTCAAAAAACTGGCGCTCTTAGCAGGTGGGGCTACCAAGCAAAGCGGCTATGAAAAAATGCTGAACTCTCACCCGGACAGTGACAAACGTGCAGAAGTAGTGAAGAAAAAAGCACAAAAAGACGGCACCTGGAAAGATCCGGGCACGGTTGAGTTACCGAAGACAAAGCTGACTAAATAATTTTGTTGTATGATAAGCAAAAGCTACCCCGGCTAAGGGTAGCTTTTTTGGTGAATGAACTGGTCCCTTCAAAGTGCTTTGGTAAATTTTAGTGTAGTTTTGCCGGTAAAAAAATGAAAGACCCAAAATCGCTGACTTCAGTAGCCGAATTTCATACCACCTTTCAACATCCTATATTAACGGCTCCGACGATCCCTTCCGAAGCGAGGAGCCAGCTAAGGGTTGCTTTACTGGCAGAAGAATTAAAAGAGCTGGAAGCAGCGATAAAAGATAACGATATCGTGGAAGTGGCCGACGCACTTTGCGATCTGCAATATGTGCTCTCGGGTGCTATCCTTGAATTTGGGTTACAGGATAAATTTGCCGCATTGTTTGAAGAAGTGCAACGTTCCAATATGAGTAAAGCCTGCAAAAGTAAGGAAGAAGCCGAGGCTACGATGAAACACTACTTTGATAAAGATGGAACAGAAAGCTATTTTGAAGAAAAAGAAGGCTTGTTTCTGGTCTACCGTAAAAGCGACAATAAAACGCTCAAATCCATAGCCTACTCCCCGGCAGACCTTCAATCGATCCTGGCAATATAATTGTATTTTAAAAGAGGTAACTCTATCAATTTGAATGGTCCTGTTGAACTAAGTTCAAAGGACCATTAATTATACTATTATTAGAAAATACTGGAGTCGCTTCTGGTTTTCGTCATCGCGTCCCGCACATCGCTGTAAAAAGCATTGAATGCTTCTTTTTGCGTCGATTTATAAATTGCCTTTGTAGCCAGGACCGCAAGGACAATCCACAAAACACCACCAAAACCAAACATTAACTGTCCATAGATAAGGGAGACAACTCCGGAAAAAAGAATCATACTGCCAAAGAGTGCGACAATTGCTACCCATACAGGGAGTACAAAATCGGTGTTAAAATCTGCACCCTTGGGCCGGATCACATGCTTCATATTGTTCACCGGGATAATAATACTTCTTTTAGTCAAAAATGGTTTTTTGATCTCGGCTGCAGGGTAACGGCTTTTCAGGTTATCTAACAGTTCGTCAATACTGATATTGTTCTGGTTTTCAATTCGCATATCTTATTTTTTTGTTTTAACAAAAATAAGCGTTTTCGGCTCAACCCTCGAAAAGACGCGCAGCGATCCCATCCGCGAATAGTTTGCCGGACTCGGTGAGCTTTAACTGTTGTGCCGTCAGGCTAAAATGTAGAGGGTTTTCCCGCTCAAGCCTGGATGTTAATCTGTTTAAAGCAGCCTCGCCAAATCTTTCTTTAAACTGAACCAGGCTCACTCCCCACATGGTTCGTAAACCGGTCAGCAGCATTTCATTGAGTTGGTCTGCACTGCTGAGCCACTCTACCTCGTATACTGGCTCTCCCGAGAAGATACCTTTACGGTATAAAGCGTTATGGGCGACATTCCATTGACGGCTGTGCCCGTTGAACGAATGCGCCGAAGGTCCTATACCCAGGTAGTGCGCTCCATTCCAGTAATTGGTATTATGAATCGCGTAATGTCCCGGCTTTGCGAAATTTGAAATTTCATAGTGCTCGAAACCGTTGTTGCAGAGGGTTTCGACCAATATTTCAAACTGCTCCGCGGCCTGCTCCGTTTTTGGTTCAGGCGTTTTTCCTTTTGCGATCTGGTGGGCCAGGGCTGTTTTTTCTTCTACCGTAAGGGCATAAGAGGAAATGTGTTGCACACCCAGGTCTATGGCCCTTTCCAGGTTTTCCTTCCAGTCTTTGTTGCTGAGCCCGGGGGTACCGTAGATGAGGTCTATGGTAATATTTTTATAGCCTGCCCGCTGCGCCAGGGACACCGCATGAATAGCTTCTGTGGCGTTATGGGCCCGGTTCATAAATTTCAGGTCAGCCTCCCGGAAAGATTGTATGCCGATACTCAGGCGGTCTACCGGCGTACTTTTCAACTGTTCCAGGAAAGCCGGGTGAATATCATCCGGGTTGGCTTCGAGGGTACACTCTTTTAGCTGCTTAAATTGAAAACTTTGGCCGATCGTTGTAAAGATCTTTTGTAAATCATCCCCAGCCAGTAGGGAAGGCGTGCCGCCGCCCAGGTAGACCGTTTCCAGTTCCTGTTCCAGGTAAGCATTGCGGTGCTGCAGCTCCCGGGTGAGTGCCGCTATCATTTCCTCTTTATGTTTTAATGAAGTGGAAAAATGGAAGTTGCAGTAATTGCAAGCCTGCTTGCAAAACGGGATGTGAATGTAAATGCCGGCCACGGATTAAATAATGCTTATACTGCAAATTTCAGTATTTTCGCTGTTACATAAACAAAAAAATATGCGTTACCTGTATCCACTTGTTGGCCTGCTCTTAAGCGGTAGTATTTCTGCTGCTGCCCAGCAGCCACAAAGTGCAAAAGTAAACAGTACGGAATCCTGCAGCGATTTAAGTGTGCACAGCAGATTGATAGATCTGAATAAGGACCTGGAAGCGAAGCAATACCGGATGGCTTTCTTCAGTTCCGGCAATATCCCCTCCAAGAACCTGATGAGTGTACGCCTGGAGTGTAAGGCCGGTGAAACTTACGAGATAAGATATGTATTGGGCAGTCATGCCAGTAAATACCAGATCAATGTGATCGACAATAACGTAAATCATATACTGAAGCGGAAAGATAAAACGAGCGCGGAAGGCCTGACCGTGGTCAGCGAGCGGTTCGTCGCTAAATCTACCGGTGTATACGTGATTGTTTATTCGCAACAGGCTAAGGTCAATAACTGCATTGGCTTGTCCGTATTTAAAAAGTAAGCAGGTGCCGGTTTTTTAATGAAGCAGTGGATCAGGAGCGTATTCAACTGGAAAGCCGACCACCCGGTCAGCTTCTACCTTACAGATTTTTTCTTTCGAAAACTGTTGAGGCAAAATGCTGATGTCCGCTGGCCGGTGCACTTTACTTCAACGATAAGGGCGGGAATCAACCTGAAGGCCGGGGAAGGTACCTTTCCGGGAGACTCCCCCAATAATTATATCGATGCTACAAATGGCGTGGAAGTTGGGGCTCACACCAATTTTGGTCCCAACGTCAGCATCATTTCTTCAAACCATGACTTTTATGATAACGCGGTGCTTACCGTTGCACCGCCGGTGAAAATCGGCGCTTACTGCTGGCTGGGCTCTCAATGTGTGGTATTGCCCGGCGTATGCCTGGGTGATTTTACCATCGTTGGCGCCGGCGCAATAGTCACCAAAAGTTTTGAGGAAGGATATTGTGTGATCGCGGGAAATCCCGCTACGATAATTAAATATTTAGATAAAGAAAAATGCCTGGCCGCTGCGAAGGGACCACAAAACTAGGGCTATGTACAAAGACACTTTATTGATTTTTAGCAACAGGCTATTGGTCAACCTGTCCCTGGTACTGGGTACCTACCTGTTCGCCCATCAGCTAAAACCGGCAGACTTCGGGATATACCAAAACTTCTGGACGCAATTCAATACTTTTTTTGCCATTGCCGGACTGGGACTGGCTTCTTTTATTTTTTCCTACACCCCGGCGAAGGTGATCCAGATCTTCAGATCGCTTAATACGACCCGGAAAAGCCTGGGAATAGGGCTTATCGTGGGCTGTGCCCTTTTGTTTGGAGCACTGCAATACAAAGCCAGGGTCAATTACGGTTATGCTGCAATATTCCTGGTGTTCAACACGCTTAGCATTTTTACCGATAGCTTTCTTACCATTTTCAAAAAATACAAAGCGCTGGTCGCGATCAACCTGCTCTATTTCCTGTTATTTACAAGCTTTCACCTGTTGGCGATCCGGCAGGAGGCATTTGATTTTAACCTATTGCTGCTGGCGCTAAGCGCACTGGTATTGTTGAAGTTTATGCTTTCTTTTTTCCTCATCAGGAAATTGTTCAGGGAAACAGCTGTTCAGGCGCTGGAAGACCGGAAGTATTTAAGACTGTGGACCCATATCTACTTATTCGACCTGGTACAGATACTGTTGATCTATTTAGATAAATTTATTGTTTCAGTATTCACGGCGGCAGAGGTTTCCGTTATTTACCAAAATGGTACCTATCCCATACCGGTTATACCGATATTATTTACCGCGGTAAGTAGTGTTACCCTGATGCGCTTCTCTACAGAAACCGGGAGTGAGGCCGGGCAGGCAAAGATACTTTCCGATTCCGGAAAAGCCTTATCTACTGCCGTCTTCCCCGTATTTTTCTTTTTCCTGTTTTTCGCTAACGAGTTTATCCGGTTTTATTTCTCGGATAAATACCTGGCATCGGTCCCAATTTTCCGGATGAGCCTGTTGATGCTGCCTTTTAAGGTCTTTAATTTTACCCTATTATTTCAGAAAAGAGAAATGGGCAGCCTGATCAACAAAGGTGTGATCATTGATGTCATTACCTTATTGTTATTGGTGTTCCCCCTTTACAAGATACTGGGACTGAAAGGGATTCCGTTGAGCTATGCGCTGGCCACACTGGCGCAGGCCAGCTTTTACATTTACCATCATAAAAAGGTACTGGCCCAAGGTGTCAGCACAATTTTACCACTTAAAGACTGGGGCAGGAAAATCCTCATTTTCGGCTCCATCAGCTTTGTTTTACATTATATATTCAGCGAATTAGTATTTTTGCCGCTATTCTGGACGCTGGCAATTAGCTTTTGCATTATAGCAGTAACAGCGGCCGGGTTTTTATACAAAGAGATAAGGAGCAATATTAATGTGCGGCATTAGCGGATACATCACCCGCGGTCAGGCGGTAAAAGCAATTAATATTATCAGGATGAACGAGGCCATTCGGCATCGCGGTCCGGATGATGAGGGCTTCATGTGCCTGTACGAGAATCAGTTCAATGCATTCAGCGGGGCCGGCAGTACTGCTGCAATTAAAGCTTTATATCCACGTTTGCAGGAAGAGCAGCGCTGCACCCTGGCTTTAGGTTTTCGCCGGCTCGCTATCCTGGACCTGAGCGAAAACGGTCATCAGCCTATGCGGTCAGGTGAGGTCTGTATTACTTTTAATGGTGAGATCTATAATTTCAAAAGTTTAAGAACGGAATTGCAGGCAAGCGGAGTTACTTTCTATTCTACCTCTGATACAGAGGTTATCCTGAAAGCTTATCAGCAATGGGGTATTGAGATGGTACACCGGTTAAACGGCATGTTCGCGATCGCCATCGTGGACCTGGAGCTGGGTAAAACCTTCCTGGTCCGGGACCGCGTGGGCATTAAACCTTTGTTTTATGCACAAACAGGCAGTCATATTACCTGGTGCTCTGAAATGAAAGGAATTTTAAAAGCTGAATGGATCAGGCCTGGGATGTCTTTGGAGGGCTTGCTTTTAAACTTCCAGTTTAAATCTTCCGTGTCGCCGGAGACCTGTTTTGAAGGCATTCACGCTTTGCCACCTGCCCACATCCTGACCATTGACAATAATAGCCTGGCAACTACCCTGGACCAATACTGGCAAATTCCGCTGGGACCGGGAAATTACACGGGGGATATTACCGATGCCGTGGCAGAGATAGAGCAGAAGCTGAGCAGCATCACGGCCCTGCAGATCCAGGCAGATGTCCCGGTGATCACTATGATGAGTGGTGGTGTGGATTCTACCCTGGTGACCGCGCTGGCACAAAAACACAACCGGAACATATCCAGTTACACCCTGAGCATTGACGGCTCGGGAGAAGGAAATGACGAATTGCCCCAGGCCCGTAAGATGGCAGAACTGTTGCATATCCGGCAATACATCCAGCAAATAAGCGATGCGGATATATTAGAAAATGCGTTTCATCATTTAAGTCATATTGAAGAACCCTATAATAGCCTTGACGTTACCTTCAATGCAGCCAAATACCTTCAGGAACAGGGCTTTAAAGTCATCCTTTCCGGTAATGGGGCGGATGAATTGTTTGGTGGC
>CAXYKQ010000021.1:0-5109 GCA_964277835.1 uncultured Edaphocola sp.
GATGCTGAAAAGGATAGATAGTGGTTCCTAAAGTAAATTCCTTACCCAGATTCGTACTGCAGTCATATTTTAACTTCAGGGTATATTCAGTCTGGTTGATGAAATATAATTTTAGCCGGGCCAGTTGCTCGTCCGCTCCTTCGAAGAAGTAAACGGGTATCACGGAAAAGTAAAATCCGTGTTCCAGTCCTTTATGGGCATTGCTGTCTCCCTTCTGTGAGCCGGGTCTTTCTGTCGGAAAATCATCCAGATTCAATGCCCGCTTACGTGCGTTCATTTTTTTGCTGGTGAACCAATCCAGGTAGGGATGATCCAATTCGTCTACGAAAGCCGGGAACCGCGTGTTAAATACCTCCAGTTCGACCATCTCTTCATTAATGACCTGGATTACTTTGCCTTCTTCTTTTGTATGTTTTACGATAACCTGATCGCCTGCTGTAAATTTCAAACCTGTATTTTTTACAAAGATACAGGATCGCGCTGCAGCAAGCCCAAAAATTAATGTGGTAATCGTGTAGCAGGTTTATGCACAATTGTGAAAAAAATACCCGGAAAACCCTTAAAATATACTAAGGAAATGGTAAAATATATATAACAATATTCAGATTAACCATTATCTTTGCCCACTTATTGAATTTTTTAATTTAAAATCCTAACACAATTTTTGGTATGCAATTAAAAGGATTGGTGAAATTTTTTACCGCAGCCCTGATACTGTTCTCACTATGGAGACTGTCCTTTACCTTCGTCGCGCAGAGCGTAGACCGGAAGTATGAAGCAATGGCTGTAAAAAAAGTGGGTCAGTCTCATCCGGATGCAAAAGGCGTTGAAAAAGATGAGTTGATCAACAAAGCATTTGTACACATCACAGACAGTTTACGTGATGAAAAAGCGTTTAGCTTCTTAGGTTCAGAGTACACTTACCAGGAGCTTAAGTCTAAGGAATTAGGTTTAGGTCTTGACCTGCAAGGCGGTATGAGTGTAACCCTCGAGGTTGGACTTGAAGGATTGATCAAGTCTATGGCTATCAATCCGGAAGACCCGGGTTTGAACCAGGCGATCGCTTTAGCGGAAAAAATGCACGAGCAGACTCCCGACAACTTCGTAGACTTATTTGTAAAAGCTTACCAGCAGGTGAACCCCGGTGGCAAGTTGTCTGGCATTTTCGCGAAGCCGAACCAAACCGTAATTACCCATAACAGCAGTAATGAAGATGTAGTCCGCTATATTCGTTCCGAAGCAGATAAAGCAACTGACCGTACCCATACTGTATTGCAAAAGCGTATCGACAAATTTGGTGTCGCCCAGCCTTCTATCTCTTTAGATAAAAATAAAGGGATCATCACTGTGGAACTTGCCGGTGTGAAAAATCCGGAGCAGGTAAGAAATTACCTCCAGGCGACAGCCAAACTTCAATTCTGGGAAGTTTATAAAAACAGTGAAGTGTTTGAGTCTTTGGTTAAAGCAAACGATGCCATTAAAGCAAAGCTTTCGGGTAAAGCGGCAACAGCTGCCCCCGCTAATGATACCACTGTAGCTAAATCTGATTCTACAAAAGCTGCTGCAGATACCGCGGATAAAGCAACCCTGGCCAATGCAATGGCAAAAGATACCTCTTCTTTGGCACAAAGCCAGGAGCAATCCCTGTTCTCATTCATGCAACCTATCCAGGAGGAAGCGAACATGATCGGTTTCGTAGCGAATAAAGATAAAGAGAAAGTACTTTCTTTATTAAACGATCCGGAAGTAAAAGCATTATTCCCTTCGAACGCAGTTTTCTTATTAGGAGAAGCAGGGGGCAGAGATAAGGCCGGAAAAAGAAATACTTTTTATGGAATTTATGTCATCAAAACCGTTCCGGGTACTACGGATGCCAAACTGGAAGGTGACCGTGTGAAAAGCTCAAAATTTGACTACCAGCAAGATGGTACTCCTGAGATCAAGTTAGAGTTTGACCAGCAGGGCGCAGGTATCTGGTCTAAGCTGACCGGCGATAACCTGAACAGACCTATTGCAATTGTGTTGGATAGTTTCGTATATTCTGCTCCTAATGTAATCAGCCAAAGTAATACCGGTAGCTCTTCTATCACCGGCGGTTTTGATGTAACAACCGGTACTGAATTAGCAAGTATTTTACAAACCGGTAAATTACCGGCTCCGGCTAAAATCGTTTCTGAGCAAATTGTAGGACCTACTTTGGGCGCTGAGTCCATTGATGGTGGTATGAAATCTTTCATCGCTGCATTCCTGGTAATCTTTGTGTTAATGGTGGTGTACTATAATACTTCAGGTATCATTGCTAACATAGCATTATTGTTAAACCTGTTATTCACTTTCGGTATACTGGCTAACTTAGGTGCTACCTTGACTATGGCGGGTATTGCGGGTATCGTTCTGGGTATCGGTATGGCCGTGGATGCGAACGTGATTATATTTGAGCGGATCAAGGATGAACTTTCGATGGGTGATACTTATGAAGAAGCGGTAGATAAGGGTTACAAACGTTCTTATGCACCGATTATTGATGGCCACGTTACCAGTTTGATCACTGCAACAATCTTATTGTACTTCGGTCTGGGTGCAATCAAAGGTTTCGCGACAACGCAGATCATTTCTTTATTGTTATCGCTTTTCACCGGTATCATGGTGTCCCGTATGATTACGGATGCTTATACTAAGAAAGGCCGTCACTTTAAATATTTCACTAAATTCTCTGAAAAGATCTTCCAGAAGGCTAAATTCGATTTCATCGGTAAGAGAAAAATTGCTTACGTGGTTTCTGTAATTGTTATGATCGCCGGCCTGGCTTCATTCGCCAATGGATTCGATTATGGTGTTGAGTTTGACGGTGGCCGTTCTTATACGATCAAGTTTGACCAACAGTACAAAACTTCTGATATCCGGGAGAAAATGACCAAGCACCTCGAGAAACACCCGGTAGTGAAAACAATCGGTACGGGTAACCAGTTGAGCATTACTACGGACTACCTGATCAACCAGCAAGGTAAAGATGCGGAGAACAAAGTAATGGCAAAATTGTATGAAGGGCTGAAAGCAGAACAATTTATCCCTGCTACTGTTGACTTGCCTACTTTTGCTTCCAAGTATGTACAAAGTACGCAAGCGGTATCGCCAATGATTTCAGAGGACTTGAAAACCGGGGCATTGAAAGCAACACTTTATTCCATCCTGGCAATTTTCCTGTACATCTTTATCCGCTTCAGAAAATGGCAATACTCTATCGGTACGATCGTTTCCCTGGTTCACGATGCCTTATTTACTATAGCAATTTTCTCATTCTTCCGTAACATCGTTCCGTTTGCTTTAGAGATCGACCAGCACTTTATTGCGGCATTACTGACCGTTATCGGTTTCTCGATGAATGATACTGTAATCGTGTTTGACCGGATCCGTGAGACGTTCCGTCGCACACCGAATGCAGATAAAAAAGAGGTGATCAACAGTTCAATCAATGCAACCTTATCGCGTACCATTATGACTTCGTTCACGGTATTTATTACCGCAGTGATCCTGTTCATCTTCGGTGGTGAGGTATTGAGAGGTTTTGCATTTGCCATGTCTTTAGGAGTATTGGTAGGTACCTACTCTTCCATCTTCCTTGCAGCACCGATGTTGTCTGACATGGATAAAAATGATTCTTTGAAATTAGAAGAAGATAAGGAAGAACGTATTAAAAGTTTGAAAGCACAGGCATAAGCTGAGCATCATAAACAAAGCGGCGGAACAATAAAGTTCCGCCGCTTTTGTGTTGTATCAAACCTATAAGGTTTCAAAAACCTTATAGGTTTTTCCCTTGCCGGTGTTATCACCGGCGAGTCTTGCTGATAGCTTTTAAGTAGCTTGATGTATAAAACCAAGCACGGCAGAATTGTCGGATCCGGTTTTGGTGTTGCTACTTTTGCTTGTCCAAAAAGTAGCGTAAAAAGGACACCGTCCTAACACCTTGTCGGGACAATCGCGAACATGATTTCCGGGTTGGATCCCTTACTCAGCATAGTTGCAAAGCCCATCAACAAAAAATGCAGCATCGGAAAAGGCAAGTTTTGTAAAGATGCTTTCAAATAAAAATAGGCCCCAGCTGAACGTGGGGCCCATTATATTTTATGTACATCTCTACCAGGTCACTTTCGTGATCTTCAGCATATTTGTAGGTAAGTGCGCCGCCACAGGGATACTTCCTGTATTGATGACTACATCACCGGTTTTTACATACCCCAGTTCTTTTAAAATATCAATTTGCTCAAAGATAATGTTGTCTACATCTTCTTCATTAGTATAATACAAAGCCGTTACACCCCAGCTCAGGCTAAGCTGGTTGACAAGCTCTGCGGTTTTGGTAAAGACAAACAAAGGAGCTTCCGGGCGGAAGCTGGATAGCATAAAGCCAGTATAGCCGCTCTGCGTCATACCGACAAGCGCATTAGCATTTACTTCTTCAGAGATCTTGCAGGCATTGTAGCACAGGGCATCGCTCAGGAAGCTGGGAGAATGCGGTTGCGGGATCAGGTTACGGTTGTAGACACTTTCCTCTTTCTCGGTCTCTACAATGATGTTGGACATCGTTTTCACCACCAGGGAAGGATGATCTCCCATAGCCGTTTCTCCACTCAGCATTACTGCGTCAGCGCCTTCCAGTACCGCATTAGCTACATCGGTAATTTCGCTCCTGTTTGGCCGGGTGCGCGTCATCATGCTCTCCATCATCTGGGTCGCGATGATCACCGGTTTAGCGCGATGGATGCACATCCTTACAATGTCGCGTTGCACCATGGGTACGCGTTCTATCGGCAGTTCCACGCCCAGGTCGCCTCTGGCTACCATCACCGCATCAGACGCCAGGATGATCTCGCGCAGGTTTTTCAAGGCCTCGGGTTTCTCTATTTTGGCTACAATTTTGGCATGGCTTTCTTTATTACGGATAATGGCCTTCAGGTTTTTAATGTCTTCCGGTTTACGTACAAAGGACAAGCCGATCCATTCGATTTTTTGTTCGATAATGAATTCGAGGTCACGCAGATCTTTTTCGGTCAGAGAGGGAATGGAAACATTGGTATCCGGTAGGTTAACGCCTTTTTTTGAGGACAAAAT
>CAXYKQ010000022.1:0-9026 GCA_964277835.1 uncultured Edaphocola sp.
CTCTGTCATAGCAAAGACCGATATTGTAGTACGCATCAGGGTTGCCCTGTTCTGCCGCTTTTCTAAACCAATTTATTGCCGCTTCGTAATTGGCTGCTTTGAATGCAGCAACGCCCCGGTCCATTTCATCCACCGCAATCTGGGCATTTGCAGCGAAAGACAACGTAATAAAAATAAATGTAAATAGGTATCTCATAACTGTTGCATCTGAAAACCGCTACATACTTTCCCGTAAGGACTTGCCAAAAATCATGATCGAGAAGGTGTCATTATCGGGATTATTGTCATCCGAATAAGCGGAGATCAGCTTCATCAAAACCCTATCGTCTTTATCCCTGATCTCAGTCACCGATTTCCCTTCCTCGTTATAGTCGGTCCCGTTGAACTTACCCGCTGTCACCCCATCATTTGCAATTTTTAAAGCGTCGTGAATAAGCTTTGAAATGCCATCATCCGAGAGCAAGCCGGTGAGAAGGTAAAAGGCTTTATCAGAGTGATCGCTCTTTATCACCATCTCTGAGCCTATGCCTATGGCTTCTTTGGTATGATAAGCGGTAGATTCTATATCGGGGATAGATTCCTGCTTTGCTCCTATAATCGCCTCGAAATCATTTTGCGCATATTGCATCATAACGAGCAGGGCCGGTTCATAATTCTTTGCTGATTGAGCAGATATGGTCAATGCGCAAAACATGCAGAGGGTAAAAAAAATACTTTTCATCGATTCTAAATTTTGATTAAGGGGTAATTTTATTTTGTTGCGACAGTGTGTGTTCCTGTAGTACTGGTCAACAGCGAGCTTTATTGTGCCGTTTTATAATGCAAAGCTATTACGGTATATGCTGTCATTCAATAGAGATATACTCACTTTCCTTATAGGTATTAATACCTATTTTTGTTGAAAACTCCGGATTTTTAAGTGCTAGCCCGGATATATCGACCAGCGGAATTATTAACCCGCCCTAATATAAGCCCGTATTTATGCCCCTTAATAACTAAATTCGAATAACAAATCTCGTATCAGCAGGAGCAGCAGCCTGTCCACCTTTTCAACAACCTGAGCAATGGAAGCATTATTTAAAACATGGATCACCGGCAGAAACCTTTATCTCCATTTTTTTGAACGGTATACCCTCGACCAGCTCAACCAGATACCGGAGGGGTTTAACAATAACCTTATCTGGAACATCGGGCACATCATCGTCAGCCAGCACAGGTTGATTTATATGGGCTCAAATCTCCCGGGTTATATTTCTGACGAACTGCTTAATAAGTACCAGGCGGGCACAAAACCGACGGCACATGTTTTGCCGCCAGAAGCAGCGGAATTAAAAATGCTGTTGCTGGCTCAAATTGAACCCACAATAAAGGATTTTGAGCAAGGTATTTTTTTAACTTATAACGAAAGAACGACCGGCACAGGCTTTCATTTAAGTTCGGTAGCAGATGCATTTGAATGCAATAATTACCACGAAGCATTACATTTAGGATATATGCGGGGTATGAGCAAATACTTTTAAACAGGTGCCGTACCCAATGCTGCAATGGTCACCTTTTATCTATCCAGACCTCAATGCGGCAACAAACTTCAAGAGCAGCCCGGATAAAAAACCGTTTTGTTTTTTGGGAATCCAATCTTTCGGATCAACAGGTGACCGATACTTTTCAGATGGAACTCGCCCACGAAGTCACCGATCACATAAAAAATGTATTTCTACGGGGGAACTTTAAGTTACAGGATTACCTACACCTGCTACCCACAAATACATAAGGGCTGCTTAGCCTGATTTCCCGGCAACTACCGGCAATAAAAATTTAAGCAAGGCTGCTTAACGGCTGTTGATAATTGTACCTGCTGGCAAAATGGCCTTCATCCGCCTAAATTTATTCCAGCGGTTATGAATTTTATACTATAAAATCTCCAAACTACACTAATACGATCGGAGATTATTCCCACTAAACAGGTATTCGCAGAAAATGTTAAATTTTAGTATGTTTTAATACTAAATGATTAATTAATCTACCTTTGACTTGTTGAAAAAGAATATAATTATACCATAACAACGCTTAAACTAACAAGTATGGACATTTTGATTATAAGCAGTGATAAAAATTACAGCAATTTGATCGGCAAAAAGATTTCAGATTTTTTCCCGTCGACAATTGCTCAAGCTGATTCTATCCAGGACGCCCTGCAAAGATTAGATAAAGCAGCTTACCAAATTGTTATACTTTGTATGCCTGTGCTTTCTTTAAACTGTCCCAAAGAAGCCTTGAAACTTTTGCAGCCGAAAGCGGGAACCGCCAGAATTATAGCGATCATGGATATGATCAGCATACATGATGCGATGCAACTGGTACGCGACGGTATGTATACCTGCCTGAAACGACCATTCCCGATGGAGGAGCTGGAAAAATCAATAAAGAATGCTGCCCTGGATTTGCCTTCAGTTAAGGTTCAGCCTGCGAAAAACATAAAAGTCGAAACAAAAAATTTCACCCCTGACGCTAATTACGTTAAAGGCGTCAGTGAGGTTACCGCTCAAATGTACCGGCAAATTGAGCTGGTAGGCCCTACTTCATTCAGCGTGATCATATATGGGGAAACCGGAACGGGAAAGGAATCAGTAGCAAAGCAAATCGCTGATTTAAGAAAGCCAAAAGGTCCTTACATGACAATAGATTGCGGATGTCTTTCCAAGGAACTGGCCCTGAGCGAAATGTTTGGTCATGAGAAAGGTAGTTTCACAGGAGCGGTTGAGCAAAAAATCGGTGCTTTTGAACGCGCGAACAATGGAACCCTTTTCCTGGATGAGATCGGCAACCTGGATTATGAAGTTCAGGGCTATCTGCTCAGAGCCATTCAGGAAAGAAAAATCAGGAGATTAGGAGGGAATGTTGACCTGCCTGTTGCTGTGCGCATTATTGTAGCCTCCAATGAAAATCTAGCAGATTTAGTAAGCAAAGGTAAGTTCCGGGAAGACCTGTATCACCGTTTGAATGAATTTAAAATAAATGTACCGCCTTTGAGAGAAAGGGTTCAAGACTTACCGCTTTTTGTTGCTTACTTCCTTAAAGAAACCAATAAACAGCTGAACAAAAATGTATTGGCGCCTGATGCTCTTACTATGATGATGCTGGAGCAATACGACTGGAAAGGCAATATCCGGGAATTCAGGAATGTCATCCGGAGAGCATGTCTGCTTGCTCCTGACACTACGCCCATTTCCTACTTTCACCTACCGGAATATCTGAATGGGTATAATGCCAAAAGACACGAGGAACATAGTAAAGAATTATTAAAAAACGACACTGCCTTTAACGATAAGACCCTGACGGTTTCGATGATCATGGAGGCATTAAAAGCTGTAAATAATAATAAGACCCTGGCTGCACAAAAATTGGGGGTTGACCGGAAAACCATTTATAATAAACTCAAAAAAATCCACCAGGAAAACGAAATCTAGCAATCGTATAACCGCTTAAACGCGAAATCCCACCAAAACCTGGTTTCGGTGGGATTTCGCATTTAAATAAGTATTAAGACCTATTTTGATTTCATGATTTTGTAAGTATTGTTATTGCCGTCCTGGCCGGTAACATTGATGTAATACATTCCCGGTTCGAGGCGTTCCAAATCGATCTGGACGAATTCTCTTTCCACTTTTAATTGTTTTACTAAGCTACCGGAAGTATTATAAACATAAATGCTTTCATTACCTGTAAGACCGGAAAGGTTTACACTGCTGGTGGCGGGATTCGGATAAATAAGGATTTTTGCATCCTGGACAATGGTAAGCATCTGTACATCGCTGTAAGCGTAACCACCGTTATAATCTACTTGCTTGAGGCGATAGTAATTCCTTCCATTTACTGGCTTATTGTCGGTATACACATATTCCAGCTTCAGGGTACTTTTACCGCTTTCCGCATGACTTGCCACAAAACCTACCAGAGACCAGGAGCGGCCATCACTGCTTCTCTCTACTTCAAAACCTTTATTATCCTGCTCTGTCGCGGTAGCCCATGTCAATACGGCGGTATGTTCTTCTTTACGGGCCTCAAAGTTCATCAAGGTAACCGGGGTAGCAGTGTTGCCCAAACCGAAGTTGGCAATTGCCGGGCTATTACTCACCGTTACTGAGTTAACAGAATCTGCATTGCCGCTGGAAGAGCCCGTCAACCTGTAGCCGGAAGGAACGGTAAGGCGAACTTTGTAATTGCCCGGGGCAATGTTCGGGAAAGAATAATAACCGTTAGCGTCAGTTGTTTTGCTTGCGAGCAGCGTGTTATTACTGTCGAACAATCTCATTGTCGCCCCTCCGCTGTAGCCAGGACCACTGGGCACTCCTCCGTCCGGATCTTCGAAGACGGTTCCGGAAATGGATTGCAGGATAGTCACAGAGGAAGCATTATAAGCGACAAATGCCTGGTCACTGGCGCCGGAAAGTACCTGACCAAACCCCTTTATATTAGCGACATTAGCAGCATTGATGCCAAATTCAGCAAAATCATAGCTTACGAGGCGCAAATCTCTTTCTCCATACAGACCACTGTTGTAGGTAGGCGGATTGGTTGGGGTATAAAATTTCATGTGAATCTGCGCTACCACCGGGATATCAGCCACGTTGATCGCAACGGAATTACCTACCGTATTGCCATTTGCATCAAAGAAGCGGTAAACATCATTCACATTATTGCCCGGCGGTACCCCGATCTGCGTCAGTACCAGGTCTGGAATACCATCCCCGACCTTGGAAGCATGTATATTGGAAACACTGTATTTTAACTCGATACCACCAGGTATGTTGTAAATGCCGGTACCCAGGTCCAAACCCTGTATGCCATCGGTTAAGTAGCTATTTAAATCACTGGTTACCGGTACCGGGCTCACGTTACCGTCGCCCCCGCCATACTTGGAGCCGACACCGATGACTATCGGGTTCGAGCTGCCATTGATGTTTAATGTGGGCACCGATGCTACCGGAAGGGCCTGAAACTTTTGTGGAGCGAAGTTCACACCTTTGCCGGTCAATAATGCGTCATTCACACCAGTCGAATAGGTCGTCCCCCCCACCCTGAAAGCCAGCAAATTATGGCTGTTATCAGGCTTTATGTTACTATTGTTACCGGTACCTGATTGCCAGTAGCCACCGAAGTCAGTGTATACACGGTTTACATTGCTCTGTGCGGCAGCAATGAGATTAAGCGCAGTAAATGCGAGCGATAAAAGAGCTGTTTTGTTCATACTTGATTTTGTTTTGATCTTTAATGGACGTCAACAAGGTCACCGCGGAAAATAAGTAACACGAAATCCGGAGCGGTATTCGACTTGTAAAACGGATTAAATCATCTAGGTGCAAAATTGCAAAAGATGCAACGCTCAGCCTTTGTTGCCCACTGATAATATAGCAACAGAATTGCTTTTTTATCAGTAAAATCTATATTTATCAACTATTTGGATATTCATATCTTAAATATATATATTGCAGTGAAAAAACTTACCGTTAAAAGCATCAGTATAAATACTGTGTTAAATACTTGATTTACGGGGCGATAAAATATAAAATATCCAAACAAAAAAAATACGTAATTGGGTATAAATACCCACCAACAATTCTCCCGCATAGGTTAAGTTTGTGGCAACAAAAATCTTAATGTATATGGCAATTGACAAAAATTCCTCCGAACTGGTTACCCTGGCAGAAGCACAGTCCTACACGCATAACTTCCAGACCCAACACCCTGATGAAACGAAAGCTTTTTTTGCAGGGATTAATAAATTAAATCTTATCTTAGAGCAAAAAGGCTGCATTGGCATCCGCATTTACAATGGCCAAAAACCATCCTCTACTACAAAAAATCTTGTATTGGTGGGCGTTAACGAGGCCGGAGAAGATATGGAACTGGGACCATTACTGGAGCATTTGATTCCTTGCCCGCCGACCTGCGCTACTGCCAGCAGTCTGCTTGTTTAATGTATACGATTATCCTTTATATCGCCTTAGGGTTAGGATTTATACCGCTTATTTTCTTATTAAAAGGAGTAATATCGCTTAAAGCGCCTATTGCTCCTTTTGTATTGCTTACCGCCTTTTCCAGTTTGTACGAGTTTGTAGCCACCTTGATCCTGAATTTAAATACGACTTATTGGTTCCACTTTTATTCTATCTTAGAACTTCTCAGTATCCTGTATTTCTTCGGGATGGTGAATAAAAAGAAACAATTCAATACGGCGGCACTTACCGTACTCTTAACGGTATACCTGGTCTCTTTTTACTATTGGCGCTCCGATAATGCTTTAACGGCATTAGCTATTAATAAATTCCCGCTTACCATCTATATCGTACTCTCTTTTATCTTTTGGGTCCAAAAACTTTTCAGGGATAACAAAATCGATAATCTCTGGCAGCATGGTGAATTTTATATTGTCGCCTCCTTATGTATATACTATTTTTGTACGGCGTTCCTGTTTATTATGAGTAATTATTTATTTACGCATAAGGCTTTTTTCTTTGACTTCTGGATCCTGAACATCATCTGTGTCATCCTTTTAAGAACTATTTTATCTGTAGGTGTATGGAAGATGAAATGAATTTCAGGTTGGTATTCTGGGCAGGCACGACCTTAATGACCATTGCTGTTATCGGTATTTTCCTGATCCTTATTGCCTATCATCGTTACCGGTCTCTGCAGCAACAAAAAGAAGCGGAGCGTTTACTGGCCAATTCTATAGAATCAGAGAAAAAAGAACGGCTCAGGATAGCAAGAGACCTGCATGATGAAATCGGGGGCGACCTGAACGCTATTGCCAATTACCTTACTACGATCAAAAAGATAGCGACGGAAGCCAGGGTACAGGAACTGGCCAAAGAAACCTATGAATATTTAAGTACGACCCAGGCCAGTGTGCAGATGATCAGCTACAATTTAATGCCGCCGCAGCTGGAGGTATCTGGATTTATAGCGGCTATTAAAGATTACTTTGAACGCATCGAGAAAGTAAATGCTATTGTCATTAAAGTTTCCCATAACAAACCCAGGATCCCGATTGACTCGCTGTATAAATACGAGTTGTTCCGCATCATCCAGGAGCTGACCAATAATATGCTGAAACACGGTAAGGTTTCTTCCGTAACGCTGAACCTCCAGGTTGCGGAAAAATCAACGCTGGTGAGCATTACAGACGATGGCGTAAGGTTCAATTTTTCAGAAAATTACCAAACGGCTTCAGGCATGGGTTTGAAAAACATAGTCTCGAGAATCCGGTATATACGGGCTACCCTGCAACATAAGCCCACCGAAAAAGGAAATACCATTTTAATAGAAATACCCCATACAAAAGATGATCCGAATAGCTATAGCTGATGACCATAAATTAATCAGGAAAAGTTTATCCCTGCTGTTGAGTACCTCCAAGTCACTGGAAGTCGTTGCTGAAGCCGGCGACGGCCTTGAGCTCCTGGAAATACTCAAACACACGCCTATTGATACCCTCCTGCTTGACTTGCAAATGCCCAACATGGATGGATTTGAAACGGCAAAAATAGTGAACCAGTTGTACCCTGACATTAAAATTCTCGTGCTGACCATGATGGACGACAATAATACCATCAGGCGGGTAATAGAATATGTCGACGGCTTTTACACTAAGAACACAGATCCTGAAGAGCTGGAAAACGCCATCCTCAAACTCCAGAAATCGGGGTTTTATTTTGAGCGGAGTTTTGCAGAAATTTCGAAAGGGCTGATCATTGACCATAGCAAGGAGCCACTCGCCAAAGAATTCACAGAAAGAGAACGCGAAATCCTTATTCTCACGGCAAGGGAACTAAGTAATAAGGAAATTGCCGAAGAACTGCATATCAGTAAGCGAACGGTGGACCGGCATAAAGAGATCATGCGGGAAACTTATAAAACCAGGAACTTCACCGGGGTGATCATGATCGCGCTTAAGTACGGCTACCTGTCCATGAATGATATTATGGTTTAGATTTTTGGGTATTTATACACATTGCAGCTTTTAAAATTCCGGCCTACTTTTGTATTCATCTTTGTTATCCAAGAGTTACATTTCATCAAAAACAAAACCGAAGCTACACAATTGTGTGGCTTTTGTTTTTTTCGCTTTGCGCAACCAATTTACACCCCGATTGCCACGTCGTAGATATTTGCTGATATTGCCGCATCATTAGCAGCCCGTTGCTGTACTGTCACCGGTATTTTTTCATTTGACCGCATTTCAACGCTTCAGTTGCGCAGGTGACTTAAATGCAAAAAGCTAAGCAGCCATAAATAAATGGGAAGTACTGTATTTGCTGACCAGCGGCCTTAGCCGGATATTGCTGAAAATAATCATAACGATTAAGGGTCAAAATTATTAAGTATCTTGTAGCCAATTTTTCCGGGTTAGTACGAACCCGCGATCTCGTAATGATTCATAGGGTAAACGAAAAAGATGAGCCACGAGCAACACAAACATTTTGATATCATCCTGGCAGGATCAGGCATTTCAGGCTATAGCCTGCTTTATGAAGCGATGCAGCAAGGAATCTGGACCGGAAAAAAAATCCTGGTTATAGACAGCAACTTCCAGCGAAGGCCTAACAAAATGATCTCTTTCTGGGACAATAACGGTTCCCGCTTTCGCCCCTACAGCGCTGCTAACTGGAAACAGCTGGCTTTCTACAGCCATAGCGGCAAAAAGACAAAGCTTGCTTTGGGAGACTATGAATATTTTACGATTGATAGCCATCACTTGCTGAATACCTATCATCAATTCCTGGAGCAATGTCCTGACATTGTATTTCTGGAAACAAAGGTCACCGGTTGCCGATCTAAAGACGATACCTGTATCGTGTCTACCGAACAGGGTGATTTTACGGGTACTTACGTGTTCAATTCTATATTCACCGCTCCCGACATCCCTGGGAAATACCAGTATTTCCTGCAACACTTTAAAGGGGTGCTGCTCCAATTGAAAAAACCATACAAAGATTACAGGGAGGCCACGATCATGGACTACC